>JAFGHN010000221.1 GCA_016930115.1 Spirochaetales bacterium
CGGTATAGCAGTACACGAACACCTGCCCGTCATGCGGAAGGTATTTCAGGTTGTCGCTCATCGCGGTTGTCCCCCACGGGAGGTTGATAGCTCCCTTCAGGTGGCCCTTTGCGTAGTCCGCTGCGGAGCGGATGTCGATCAGGGTCATGGCCTCGCCGGCGGCGACTTTGGCGACCGCTGCATCCTGTGCAATAATGCGGCTGTCCGACGGCCAGTCGGTAAAATACTTTTCAACCGCGGCAGTTACCGGGTCGGTCGATTGAGCGGCTATCGAAACAAGTCCGACAAAGCCCAATGCAAGCAAGAATATCAAGGCTTTCTTCACAGTTTCTCTCCTTATGAAGATGAATTATTTTTTCCCGTTTACAACGGAATTTCAGAACTAATAATAGATTACGATATATCCGATGTCGTTGCCCGGATTGTCGCTTCTTCCGGTGTTTGCACCGGATTTTCCGGATCCGCCGACCATTCTATCCAGCCGCCGTCGTAGAGCTTGATGTCTCTGTATCCGGCGTTATATAACGCGAGATAGGTTTGAGCGGCCCTCATCGAAGTAACGCAATATACGATTACGCTGTCGTTATAATCGATTCCTTCCTCGAGGTAGCGGATCCTTATGTGCTGGACCGGTCGGTAGGTTCCGTCCGGATAATTGTTGCCCGTATAATCGAGGCAAATCGAACCGGGAATCGTGCCCTCGGTGTATTCGTCCAAACTTCTGACGTCTATAAGCACAGTGCCCGGCTCAGGATCTTCCACTTGCTCCCGGACGCCGGCCATATCGATGAGCATTTCCGATCGGGGGGCCGAGGCTTTGAAAACCGCCGGTACCACCGCTGACACTTCCGAAGTTATTTCAGCGCCAGCGGCCTCCAGTGCATCCAGACCGCCGCTTACCACCTTCACCGAATCATGACCGTAGTACTTGAGCGTCCACCACAGGCGGGCGGCGTCCATGTTAGCGTTAGCGTCGTACGCGAGCACCAGGGTATCTGAACCGATCCCCCGGTCGCTCATGACTTCTTCAATCTGTTCCGGCGGAGCGACGAGACCCGGGACCGGATAGTTGATGACGATGTCCGCGCGGGAGACATTCACGGCGCCCGCGATGTGTGCACGGTTGTAACGCAGAAAATCCTGCACGTCCACGAGCAACGCCCCATCCCGCACGAGCTCCAGAGCCTGCTCAGCGTCAACGATATCAGCATTTTTCTCCCCGGCGGCGCGGGGGCCGCATCCGGCGAGAATCAAAGTGAGAGCCACAAGGGCCAGGGCAGGCAGACTTCGCATGATTCCTCCTATGCCACCAGGGATTTCAGGCGGGAGACGACCTGCGGTTTCGCACATTCGGTCGACATCTCCACCACTTCCCCTTCCTTCGTGTAAAAAATGGTCATGGGCTCGACGTCACAGGAAAGACGGTCACACAACCGTTTTCCCTTGTACAGGTCCAGGACGTTGAGTTTGACCTTTCCGTCGAACTCATTTTCAATTTCCTGCATCAACGGCAAGAGCTCCCGGCTCGGTGCGTCGATAGCGGAATAAACATAGATGAGTCCGATGCGCTCTTTCTGAAGAATCTGTTTTTCGAACATTTCACTGTCGGCGATGTAACGTTCTGCCATGTACCCGGCGGTAGCACCGTCACCTACGGCGGTCGCAACCTGCTTCAATTCCTTCTCGCGCACATCGCCCACGGCAAAAACACCCGGAATTGAGGTTTCCATCATCTCGTTTGTTTCAATGTAGCCACGTTTGGTCAAAGGCAACGAGCCGTTCAAAAACTCGGTGTTGGGCTCATAACCGATAAACTCAAAACAGGTGTCCACCGGTACCGGATCGAACTCGCCGGTTTTCAAGTTCTTGAGCACCACATGCTCCAGGCGCCCGTTACCTTTGAAAGAATCGACCATGGTGTTCCATTTGAACTCCATTTTTGGATTCTGGAGAGCCGCCTCGCGTGCAATCTCGTTACAGTCCATCTTTCCGGTATCGTGGATGACGCTTACGATAACCTTGGTAGCGAACTTTGTGAGAAAGGTCCCTTCCTCAATTGCGGCATCCCCGCTTCCGATAACCATAACGGTTTTACCCGTATTCGCTGCGGCATCGCAGGTAGCGCAGAAGGAAATTCCTTTATCGAAAAGAAATTCTTTTTCACCGGGCGCTTTCGTAATCCGCGGCCGGCCGCCGGTAGCGATAATAACAACCCGGCTCTCGTAGGTAGTGCGGAAGGTTTCCACTTTCTTCCACTCGCCCGAGAAATCGACGCTCTTCACGTCTGTCATTTTGATCTTGACGTCGAATTTTTTGAGCTGTTTGTGAAATAACTCCATCAGCCCGAGACCGGTGGTTCCTTCAGGAAAACCGGGGAAATTCTCAATCTCATTGGTGTAAGTCGCCAAGCCGCCCATCAGGGATTTCTCTATGAGCAGGGTATTCAGACGCGCGCGGCCGGCATAGACACCGGCTGTCATGCCGCCTGCCCCGCCACCGATAACAACTACGTCATAGCGCTCTACCGTTTTCTCTCTCATTGTTGCTGTCTCCTGCCTATCTACATGAAATATTTAACTAAGAGTTTGCTGCCGATGATCGAACCGATGAAAAGGAAGGCACCGAACACCCATCCTGAGAGCGACATCGAAGCGATGCCGCTGTAGAAAGCACCGATATTGCAGCCAAAGCCGATCCTTGCGCCGTAGCCCATCAAGAGCCCGCCAAGGATCGCGGCAACGATCTGCCGCCAGGACTTGATCTTCTTGAACTTGAAACCCGAGGCGATAAGTGTGGCAAAGAAAGCACCGAAAATTATTCCGGCGTTACGCCACGTACCGGGGTCACGCAACAAACCCTGTTCAAGAGTAGCCGCGGCGGACTCGTTGGCAAAGTAATACCACTTGTCCACCGCGCCTCCAACAAGCTCATACAACCAGGCGCCCCAGTTTGCGAAGACCGCGGAAACCCCCCAGGGTGAGCCGGTCGTCGCGAAAGTAACGATCTGGAACACCGACAGAAGCACCGCGCCGGTGATGTAAGGCCATGCGTCTTTCAACCAGGCGACGTAGTACTGATTCTTTTTGATTTTGTCGAAGAGCTTGTTCATCGCATCATTCCCCTTTAGGACACTTTTTCGATGACCACTTCCCATTCGCCGTCGTCGATTTCTTCGATTTCGACGTTGTGGCCTGCTTCACGGGCCCACTCGGGAAGGTTTTTCATCGCGCAGCTATGGTCGATGCTGACGATGAGGATATCGCCCACCGCCAACTCTTCCATCTTCTTCTGCGTTTTTACCAGCGGTACCGGGCACGCTTCGCCCATACAGTCCAATTC
>JAFGHN010000222.1 GCA_016930115.1 Spirochaetales bacterium
AGGGCGCTCTTTTTCCCCTGCTCCATCCACTCAGGGTAAGTCAGCCGGTCCGCCGATTTGGGCACATACTGCTCGAGCTTCCACCATTTCTTCGTGTGCTCCTCTTCGTAGAAGCCGGGTTGCCGGCCGACCTTGTTGATCAGATCTATAGCCAGGGTCTCATCGGTCACTTCGACACCCTGCATGAGCCGCCCCATCATTCCCGCAATGTCGTCATCCAATATCGCCTGCAGCGGGTGAAAGGCATTGGTGCTCCCCATCGAACCGTGCAGGGCGATGAAATTTGCCCCGGACAGGACAGCCGTCAAAGCACCGATGGCCTTCTCGTAGCCGGCCTGGTAGTCGATAGTCTTGGAACTGCAGGAACCGGCGACGGAGGTATACACCGGGAGCCCGTAGTTCCGCCATATCTGGCCGAACATGAGCTGTGACAGATGCGAACCGACGGCGCCGAAAACCGGCTGCGGGACGGGAGCACCCGCTCTCATGTCTTGCGGAAAGGTGAAGCCCAGGGCCCACATCTTCGTTCCCGGGTTCACGAGCTGACTCAGCACGATTTCCGCCAGCGCCTCGGCATTGCCGCTCACCGCCGAGCCTGCGAGGGTCGCCGGCCCCGTGGACCCCATGATGCGGATGTTTTCCGCATACGTCACCAGCCCCGCTTCGGCGAGCCTCATCGCCGCTTGTACCTGTTCCTCGTGGAACGCGAAGGGCGGTGCAGACTTCATTCCCCCACCGATATCGATTCCAAGGGTTTGCGCCAATTTTATAGTGAAGACTTCGGCCCCGTAGGGGCGTCCAGCCATGGCGATGGCCTTACTGAAGTTCCTGATCTGCGCCGCGACACCTTCCAACACGTCCATCACTGCCGGAACACCCTCGATCCCGATATACGGCGCGAAGTTGTACATGGCATGGACATTGTCCAGAGCGTCAAGGACGGTTACCGCTTCATATACATCCTTCCGTGTCGCCGGCCTGCGCTCCCAGGTGGCCGGATCCACGGTACCTTTCCCCGGGAAGGGCAGAAAATATACATTGTTCGCGCCGACCACCAGATCCTTTTCCGGGTCCCTCGCCTTGATGCGAAAGCTGCTCGGGCATCTACGCAGGCACTCCTCCACAAGACCAGGTGGAAACCGCGCGGTCATCTCGTCGTAATCTACTATGCAGCCATTATCCGCCAGCAACTTCAAGGCTTTCTTGTTCTCAAGCCGCACCCCGGTCTGCCAGAGCACATCCAGGGCCCCCCGATGGATGGCCTGCACCTGATCCTCGGTCAGGATCTCGAGGGGCTTGATTCTGCGCGTGAATCCATTCAGCATTTTCCTTCTCCTTTACCAGGAACATTGATATACGGACGCCGCTACGAACCGCAGGATCGCCACATTCGCACCCACGGCGCGCTGCGGACAACGACATATTACCACGGCTGGGTTGCTTCGTGCGGGATCGAACGCGCGGCTTTCGAGCTTTTCCTGCTTTTCCATCGCGCAACTGCGGCCATCATCTTACTAAGCGGCTGTTTCTGATAACTGACGGTGTCCGGCAAGCACCGAAAGCGCTTCTATTGAGGATTCAAACCGCTGATCAGATCGGTAACGATTTCGAGCCGGGGCGCGGGCACCCCCGCCCGGTGAGCACGTTCCACCAGGTCGCCGAAAACCTCGTCCACTTCGAGCTGCCGGCCGGCGAGCAGGTCCTGTGTCATCGAAGGGTAGGACGGTCGTGCGTCAGGCCGTTTCGGAGCGGCGGCGGCCCGCGCGACGAATTGCTCCACCGTTTCCTCCACAGGCCGATCGACGTAGGTGCGGATGGGCGGAAACGCCGTGTAGTTGCCGGTCAGGACACCGTACGCCGCGCCGATTGCCGCGGTTTCCTGCACCAGCTCGACGTACGCGCGGGCACGCCCCGGATGGCCCAACAGCTGTCCGCCCGGAACGCGCGTGAGAACCGAAACGCCGAAAACGCCGGCCGCGTTGCAGGCCTTTGACCAGAGCACGCTGCGGATATCGCTTACCGCCTCGACCGGCAATCCGGATCGGCTCAGCACCCCGACCGCCGCTTTGACTCTGTCGGACGGCCGTTCATCAAACTCGCCGAGGTAGGTCATCCCGCGGCCGGTGAATACGACGGTGCCGTCGGCCTCACGCTGCGCCGCGGTTATCGTCGCGGCACCGACCACCCGCGCTGCACCGAATACGCGCCCAAGAATATCGTCCTTGGCAAGCCCGTTCTGAACGCCCGCCACCCAAGCGGTCTCATCATCGGCCTTTGGCCATGATTTACGGACCGCGGCGGCGGCTTCATGCAGTTGATGCCCTTTCGTGGTGAACAGGAGACCCGTTCCCGCCGGCAGGTCCTTTGCATCGGAAGTCACCCCCACCTGCCCGGCCGGCGCGGGCACCGGCGCAACCGGCGCCTGGAGTGAAACACCTCCGGTGAGCCGTATGGCACTTGCCTCCTTCAACCGCGCCGCGCCGCCCGGGGTCGTCAACAGCGTCACCGGCTGTCCGCTCTGTGCGAGGAACGCAGCGTAGGTCTGGCCCAGCGAGCCGCCGCCGACAATAGAAATGATTTGTATCGGTTTTTTTTCCATTTACCTATCCTTAGAAATTCACCTTTACCAGCGCCGGCGACATCGGTTGTATGCGGCATCGCAGCGTGAACCCATCTTTCGTGCTCGCTACCGTCTCTGCCCCGGTGAGTTTATTGAAACTCCCGAGCCCGATATCCCGCAGCTTGACTTCTATTCTTCTGGTCAAATCCTTGCCCGTTAGATTGAACAGGTTGATGAGCGCCTGATTTTTCTCCGGCAGGGTGTGCACGTGGGCCATCTCGTCGATCCCGTAAAAGGTCCCCCGTTTGTAGAAATCCTGAAGCGACAGGTAGACCTTCATCGCTTCTTTCAGCGCCTTGTACAACTTCGAGCCGGGATCGCTCACGCCCCCTATTCCGAGGTGCCGCACCGTTGAAGCGTACCACCAGAAGGCGAGCATGTTCACGTTGTCCGGACCGACCGATTTCCCCTTCCCCAGCAGCCCGGACTTCTGCCCGATGTTGATGTGGAGATAGAGCGGGATTTCATAGGCCAGATTGTATTCGTAGAGGCTGACCGCTTTCCCGCTGATGAGATCGAGGTACGAGTCCCACATGTACTCGAAACCCCAGTTCTCGTCGAAGGAAAACGGCGGGTCGTACTGATAGTAAAGCGGGTGATAGTCCTGCATCCCCGTCGTGATGCGGTCGTGGGCCTCGATATAGACCTGCGGGAACTCCCGCTTCACGTTCCGGATCACCTCGTCGATGCCCTCCGCGTGGCTCTGCCTTAAGAGCGGCACTTCGTGGCCGTGGGTCGGATCATAACAGGGAGGGGTATATTCCTGGAAATCGAACATGAAAAAGGACACTCCCTGCCGGGCAAGGTCGAGCACACGTCTGGTCTTTTCCTTTTTCCATTCCGATTGCATGCAAACCTTCGCACCGTTCCAGACGGGCACGATGTTCCCTTGTTCATTCTTCCGGTACATGCCCTCGTACTCCGTTTTGGAATTGGTGTGGGACATGAGGTGGAGCGAAACCTCAAGGCCGTAGCGTTCCTTCACCGTCCGCACGAACTCACCGAGGGTGATACCGAAATGATCGGTATCCCAAATCGTGGATCCTTCGACGGGATCCCAACCGGGATCGAGGTAGAGGGCCTGACAGCCTATGTCGGCGGCGATCTCGGCTTCCCGGTACAGCTCCGGCAGCGTATACCGAGTCGAACCGTCGCCCAAGGTCCAGCTCAGATTGTACAGCTCGTTCCAGTGCACCGGCGGGTTGTAGCTTTCGGGAAAGCGCTTCCCTTGCGAGCGCAAGAAGTCGCGGAAGGCGTAGTAGCCCTCCTTCCATCCGCCCTCGATGAGCTGGTAGCGGGAACGGCCGAATTCTATCGTCTGCCCCGGATGCAGCTCCCGGCAGAGCTCAGGGTCGCCGCGCCATTGTCCCGCCCCGCCGTAACGAACGCAGAAATCGGGAATGAGCATCTCCCCTTTGAATATCGAGAACTCGATCCTGTCAGGCTGGTACTTGAGGGCGAGCAAGCCCTTCGCGCCGTCGGTCCAGACCCAGCCCTCGGAACCGTGATCCGGAAGATTACGGCCCGGCGCTCCGCCGACGTCTCTCACGTCCTCCCACAGGTGCGGCAGCAGATCGGTCAATGTGTACTCTTTGAGCCTCCTGTCCACCCGCTGCCCGAAATGCCGCCGGTGCGGGACGGGCACCAGGCTGAACTCTTCGAAACCGTCGGCCCATGTCGCTTTCTCTCTATGATAGATGATCTTGCGAAATCCAAAAGCTATATCGATCACCTTATATGTACTGGTCCCTGAGTTGGTAACGCCGATACGTTCTTCGAAGAAACCACCTTCTCGCGGGATCAGGAACTCGTGGTTGACACGGATGTCCTCGGGCCCTCCCCGTCCGAAATCAAGGCGACCTTCAAGCACAACTCCTGTATCCTCCGCTGCCATCTCGTCGTGGTGTTCATAGAGCAGCGAACCGCTCATAAACACTTCGCCTCCGCGCGCGACGGTCATTACGTAGGAATACGGTCCGTCGGCATAGGACAGCCTTCCCGGCTTATCCAAAAGCCGGCAGGGGTTGATCTTTTTATCGATTTCGATAGTCAGAGAAAGGGATTCATTCTCGTACGTCATACTCCTCAAACACGCCTCCTGTTGTTGTATAATAGGCGATTGCAGACCGGCAGCAAAGGAGATAATCGTGCCGAAAAAAAATGATGCCGCAACGGTAACCTACAGCTTGGCTTCATCGCTGTTCATCATCGATACCGCAAACAAGCCGTCGGGAGACCCGGTAACCGCCCTCGAGGCAATAGCCGCGCTCGGGTTCAGGGCGACCGAGCTCTTTGCCGAAGGCCAGATGTGGGAAGCGCCGGGACCGCGGGAGACCGCTAAGATAAGGACAGCGCTGGAACGATGCGATATCGACGCTGCCACGCTGCACACTCCTTTGACCGGGGTGAATATCGCGAGCCCGACCGCCGGGTTGCGGGAAGACAGCGTCCGGCGTATCGCGGAGTCGATACGCTTCGCGGCCGATATTGGAGCGCGCACGGCCATCGTCCATCCGACGGGCAAGCCCGGGCCTGACGAACCTCAGTACACGTTGGAGACTACCGGCACCACCATGGAAATCGCCTTTGACTCGGTCGGCAGCCTCGTCAAGATCGCGCAGGAGGCGGGTATCCGGATCGCGCTTGAGAACCTGTCGGGCGCCGGGCTTGTATGCCGTCCGCTGGAATCGATGCAGGAGCTCAGGGCTTTCATCTGTGCCTTTCCGGCGGAGGAGGTGGGTCTCTGCCTCGATACCGGGCATGCCCGCATTTCGGGCCTGGATCCCGCTGGGCAGGCACGCATCGGGTCGGACAGATTGTGGGCCCTCCATATTCAGGACGTCGACGGCGTCAAAGACCGGCACTGGGTGCCGGGTCAGGGGATAATCGACTGGACCGCGCTTGGTCAAGCCTTGTCGGACATCGGTTTCAACGGCGACTGGACAATCGAGGTGTTGCCGACCTACAGCGAGTTGAGCCTCCCGGCGATAGGTGAAGCGTGCAGGTCGCTCAAGGAGCTGTGGGAGAGAAAAGGAATGTGCAACCCAGGGCGTCACCAGACCGTATAGCCGCCGTCCACCGTTACCGCGCTCCCGGTCATAAATGAAGAAGCGTCGGAGGCCATGAAGACGATCGCCCCCTTGAGCTCATCAAGCCGGCCGTACCGGCCCATCGGCGTCAGGCTCACGTTGCGCTCGTAGATATCGGGATTACTCGCGCTCGCGGCGGTCTGCGCGGTGAGGATGTACCCGGGTGCCAGCGTGTTCACCCTCACGTTCCATGGAGCCCACTGCGCCGCCATTCCTCTTGTGAGTTGATGAACACCCGCCTTCGCCACGCAGTAAGTCGCGTTGTACCGCGGAACGATGTTGCTGATAACGAAGGAGTTGATCGAGCCGATATTGATGATGCTCCCGCCGCCTCCCTCTTTCATACGCAATGCCGCCCGCTTGCCGACGTAGAAGAGGCTCGAGAGGTTGGTGTCTATAATCTCTCGCCACAGTTCGTCTTCCACGTTATCAAGCGCGATGCCTTCGGAGGGCCGCGCGGCGTTGTTGACAAGGATGTCGATCCGCCCAAAGGTCTCCATCACGCGGCTTACAAAGGATTCCACCTCCGAGGACGAGGTGACGTCGACGCGCGCGAAAAGCGCCTTCCCACCCAGCGCCGCGAGCTCTTCGCGCGTGCGCTCCCCATCTTCCACGAGGAGGTCGCAGATCGCGACCTGCGCCCCGGCCTCCGCAAGCGCGAAAGCATGCTCGCGGCCGAGCCCTCTCGCGCCGCCGGTGACAACGGCCACTTTGCCGTCGAGCTTGAACAGATCGAGGCTTTTCAATTCATTTGCCGCCTGTCAGCCACGTCGCTTCGCCGAAGGCGCCGTGCCAGTCGGCGGCGAACCCGGCCATCCGTTTGTCAGTGTACGGGTGCTCGTACAACAGGCGTACATACTCGAACCGCATCGTACAGATATCAGTCCCGGCGACCGCGAACTGCCCGAACGCCCGCGGAAACCGCCCGCAGGAGAGAATCTGCGTTTTGAACCCGTAGTTGTCATAGACCTTACGTACCGGAGCCACAAGCTCGACCTCCTGATCGAGCGCCTGATCGAGGGGTCCGTTGAACAGGGCGACGATGTCGGCGCCCGCCTTCCCCACGAGATAGGCCTGCGCGACGGAAGCGACGATCGTCACGGCGATGGGGAAAGCGGTGTCCTCCGCTTTCAGCTGCCTCAGCGCCTGGATGCCGGCGATGCTCATCGGGAGCTTCACGATGATCTTTCCCGAAAAGCGGTGGAGCCACTTCGCCTGGTCGACGAGGGACGGGAGGTCCTCGGTCCCGATTACCTGTGCAAGGACCGGCCCCGGCGACGCTTCCACCACCGCCGAAAGGGTCTTCTTCATGTCGGGCCCACCCTTCGATATAAGCGTCGGGTTAGTGGTAACCCCGTCGATGGCGCCCCACGACCGGGCAGTCTGGATCTCCTTTGGATCCGAGCTGTCGATAAAAAGCTTCATGGCAATCCTCCTTACTTGATCACGTCCCGGGCGATATCGTCCAACATCGCCGCTATCCTGGCGTTATATTCGGCGTAGAAACTCTCGGGCAAGGTGTAGAGCTCTTCGCGGTTCGCGTAGCGGCCCGCCGCGTCCCGCCGGCCGGGAAACGCGAAATAGAACATGTGGAACAGCTTGTGATGGGGCGACGGATCGGGGTTATCGCTCTTACGGTAAGCCTCCAGGCATTCGGTCGCGATCGGCGATCCCTTCTCCGCCTCCTTGCGCGCGTAGTCGCAGACGTCGTCCCACCATTTGCGAAAGAGCTCCGGTTCTCGCTCGGCGAGCACTTCGGTAAAGACGAACTGAAGGCTCGGCGAGACCTTGTAGTGCAGCCTGCCCTTCCCCGCGCGGCCGATCGTTTTGCGCGTCGCCGTCGAGAGGTCGTCGGCGGAGTGGATATCGACAAGCAGCTGCGCGTCATCGGCAAGCGCGGACGCCGCGGCCACCCGCGCCCCGAGCGCGTCCAGGCCGTCATCGAGCCGGTAGTCATACCCTTTCTCGACTCCGAAATTGGGCGCTATGTGGGAAACAGGCAACCCGCGCCGCCGTATCTCCCTCGCGACGAAGGCGATCTCCTCGGCGGTGCTGATACACGAGGCAACCGTCTGCTCGGGAGGAATCTCGTCAAAGGCGTACTCGAGGTCGAACTCTTCACCGCCGCGAATTGCCGTAATGTGTGAGCAGAGCGCGGCCGTGCCCTCCATGGAATCCCAGAACTTCCCCGCCAGACGGCCGATGAGATCCTCGTCAAAGCTGTAAGCCCGCCCGCCGAGGCGGAACGGCTCCCGGTGATATGCCAGGACATCTCTCCGTGTCCGGGAGTCCGGGATCTTCGCCTCAAGCCGTTGCCCGCCGCTGCCGGTTTCACCTAAGGAGGCGTAATCGAGGATGTCCGCCGGGTCTATGGTATAGAAGCTGTAGTAGCGGGACGCGTCTATCACCTGCTTTGCACGGACAAGCCCGGCGTCCTTCCGCTTGAGCTGGATGTGGTCCGCATCGGCGCCCCACTCGAGCTCGCCGGGATACAGCAACGCGGCGAGGGTTCCCGCCACCCACAACCCTTCGAAGGTGCTGCCGGTGTAACCGCTCTCTATCTCACCAAAACAGTAGGCGTAGTTCCGCTCCGGCGCCCTCCCCTCCTTCATATCCGAAAGCAGGTTGAGCTCGCGGACCGAGTTCTGGACCGCGTTGGCGGCGTACCCGGTGCGCTCCATCGAGGCGAAGATACCCGGCCAAACCCTGGTAGTCATCCTGGTGCCGATCCCGAGCCGCGGTGTGGCGCCAAGCACACGCGGAGCATTGACCGGTTCGAGTGCACGGCAAAACCGGTGTATCACCGGAGCGTCCGTCGGGTGGACCGCGATGGAAAGGCCATCTTTGCTCCGGACAAGTTCCGCCGGCGCGCCGAGCAGGTCTTCGCTGCCTGACGGTCCGATGTTGAGAAAAACGGCCTGCCCGTCATCCAGGCGCGCGAGGAGGTAGACCGATTCTCCCCTCGCCTGGACGGATCCTAACGCGCTGCAGCCGAGGTCGTGCAAGGCGCGTTCGGAGGCAAGATCCGGCCGCTGCCCGCCGCTCCGCCGATCGCCGTTCCGCGGGCCGCCGGACCGGCGGGCGTTGTGGTACCATGCCTCCCACGCATCGATTTTCTGAGCAACACGCCCGGCGGCGGCAGGGAGGTTCCAGCTCCCGGTATCCAGCACTCCGGGGCTCTTTGCAGGATCGATTGTAATATTACCGATTTTCATGGGCCGATCTTCGCATAATGCCGGGTCACCTTGTCGATACGTTCCTGGACAGGTTGATACGGCGTCCCCGCCACCTCTGAAGCCGTGAACGTACAGTCTTTGTTGAGCACCAGCGCCGGCTCGGTCAGGTCTTGCACATAGAAGGCGCTGGTTGGAAACAGATCGTTGGGGTAGACGAAATTGCTCAACGTGGCCAGCTCGTTGCTGATGCCCCCGCCTATGCCGCTTTCGAGCATGCCGCCGACCCACGCGGGAATACCCGCATCCATCGCGAGGTTGTGAATGGCCACGGCATTCTGCAGCCCGCCGACCCTGCCGCATTTGATGTTGACGTATCGGCACGACTTGAGCCTGATTGCCCATTCCATGTCCCGGACGCTCTTGACGGATTCATCCAGGCAAACCGGAGTCTCGAGCTGTTTCTGCAGCTGTGCATGCTCCAACAGATCTGTATGGAAAAGCGGCTGCTCAATCATGGCAAGGCCCAGCCTGTCGATTTTCTTGAATAGCGGCGCATCCTCAAGGGTGTAGCCTGAATTGCAGTCTATGTGAAAGGTTGCATCAGGAAAAGCGCCCCGTACCGCCTTGAGCATTTCCAGGTCCCAGCCGGGTTTAGCTTTTAGCTTCACGCGCTTGTGGCCCTTGTTCAGCGCGCCCTCTATTTTTTCGAGCAGCATATCGATGGAATCCTGGACACCGAAATCCGCCCCAGCATGAACGGTTTTACGCGTGCCGCCGAACAGCTCGTGGAGCGGCTTGTTCTGCATCTTCGCCGAAAGCATCCACCAGGCGATCTCGACTCCCGCTTTGGCAAAGGGGTTGCCCTTGAACATGGACAGCTCCCGGTTGACCGCCTCCGCGCTCTCCAGCTCAACTCCCACCAGCCGGGGCGCGAAAAACTCTTTGATGCATTGGAAGGCGCTCATTGCGGTCTCAGGGGAATAGGTGGGGGCATAAAACGGCGTCGTTTCCGACCAGCCGACATACTCTCCGCTAGTTGCCTTTACCAGTACCGAGTGTATGTCGTAATCCTCGCCGTAAGCGGTTCGCCAAGGGTAAATCAGCGGCAATGTGACGTAATAGACTTCTATAGTATCGATCTTCATTTCGATCTCCTGTTCTTCATTTGCGATACGTTCCGATCTCGAGACCCATCTCTACAAAATACCTGTAAGTTTCATAATCCACCTGCACTGGAACGCTGTGGTCGACCTGGAGTATGTAAGCGTTTCCCGCCATAGCGGCGGGCACCTTTGCTTCGAGTTCCGCTTTCACTTTGCCGAGGTCGTTGGTGACCAGCACGCGCGCGTCCATCCCCCCGATGAAGGCGACCCGGTCGCCGAAATCACGTGTCAATGCAAGTATATCCATGCCCGACTTGGCCTCCAAGGGCTGCAGACAGTCGATCCCCGCGTCGAGAAGGTGGTGCATGAGCGGCGCGACAAAGCCATCGGAATGCAGAATCACCGGCAACTTTCGCGCATGCGCCCAATCGAATAAGCGCTTATGCGCCGGGAAGATTAAATCCCGGTACATGGCGGGCGACATAAAAGGCCCGTTCTTGAACCCCAAGTCGTCCCAAACCCAGAGCCCGTCGGGAAGACCTTCAGTCGATACGAGGGTCTCGAGCAGATCGACGGTGAGCCGCGAGTAGACTTCAACCATGTCGCGGACCCATTCCGGATCATCCGCCATACCCATGAGGAGGTTTACGTGGCCGCACATCGGTGTCATAAGATCGAACGTGCCGACAGCTCCGAGGGTGAGAAAGAGATTTTCGGCGCCGCACTTGGCGCGCATCGATCGGTAAAAGGGCCGGTCAATCCGCTTTTCCATGAGGGCCCCATCGAGAAGTTGCGGCTTGACGTGCTCTTCCCAGCAGGCACGGTCCTGCACCAGGAAGCCGATGTGCTCGGGCGCTCCGGACCTCCCCTTAAGCCATCGCAGCAGCGCGCCGTTGCCGTCCCGCACGGTGCGGGAGGCTTCATCCTCGGCGACGACGGTATCGCCAGCGCCGGGCTCTGCGATGAGGTCGAGGGCGCGGCACCGTCTGAGGTCAAGCTTGAAGTGGTCCTCTACTATCTCCACCACCGGGAGGCCCCGGGTCGTATCGCATCCGGCGCCGCTTTCTACCGGCGAACGCGCGGCGGCGCCGGCCGACGCGATATGCCCTTCATCGACCCATCTCTGCGCGGTTTCCGCCCAGAAAACTTCGAACAGTCCGATCCGATCAACGGGCTCATGACGGAGGATTTTCGTAATGCGTTCTTTGCTTGTCATAGTGCAACATCTACCAATTGGTGAAAGATCCGTCTCTTCTGTGGAACCACGGCGTGAACCTCGGTTCGAATGAATACTCGGCCGCAGCTTCTTCGTTAAACTCAAGTCCCAACCCCGGCGCTTCAGGCGGCAGCATGTATCCGCGCTCGAAGGGCATCTGGACCGGGAAGACGTCGGGCAGGTGGGTGCCCGGAACAGCGGTCATCTCCTGGACACCCACATTGGTAGAGGCAAGGCACAGGTGGTTACAGGCCGCAGTGCTCACCGGACCGAGAGGATTGTGAGGGACGATGTCGATGTAGTGGGTCTCACACCAGTGGGTCACCTTCAAGGCTTCCGTCAACCCGCCGACGATACAGAGATCGATACGGGCAAAGCTGATGAGCTCCTCCTCGATGACTTCCCTGAACTGCCACTTGCCAGCCCATTGTTCACCCGCCGCGATGGGCAACGACACGTGCCGCGCGAGCGTCCTATAGCTGCCGGGATTTTCCGATCGTAAAGGGTCCTCGATGAAGAAAGGTTTGTACGGCTCGAGCTCCTTACACAAACGGATGACCATCGGCGTATCCAGACGCGTATGTACATCCAGACAAATCTCCGTCTCCCATCCGACCGCCTCACGAACAGCCTTTACCTGCTCCACGGCGAAACCGATGGACTCGATGGGTTCGAACATGCCGGGTTCGGTTTCGTACAAGTGCCAGCGCAGATACTTCCAGCCGTCCTCTTTGTCCTGCAGGGAGTTCTTTGTCAATCCGTCGATATTGCCGTCAGGGTTCTGCGTATGGTGATAGCACACCACCTTGTC
>JAFGHN010000223.1 GCA_016930115.1 Spirochaetales bacterium
ATGGCGGTGATAGCCGCCGCCATCGATCCTACGGGGCTGTCAGTTGCGGGTCGGAAGGCGCTCGCTTATGTGACCGAAAAGCTGACGGCTGCCGACGCGGTTTACAACGAGGGAGCTTTCTCCTTCGACGCGTCTCCCGCCCTCACGGTTGAAAGCTTCTTTCACCTGCCGGTGGTGGACTCCACGGAATCCTTACCGGAAGCCTACGATTGGATACACGGCTATGAAGAACGGAAACCTTTTCTGCATATTCCTCTCGAGTTCTGGTACGGCGACAGCCTTTATCTGACCAGCGAGCTGGAAGCGAAAGAAGAACACCGGACGGTCACCAGCCCCTCGACACCCGATGTGGCACACAATCACCTGAACGTCCTCCTTGACGATCCGAACATACGGATAGACCTCTATTTCCCGTTCAGGGCCGTCCTATCAACCGGCGGCGAATGGTGGAACCTGGCCATCGGAAGGGACAAGCTCTCGTGGGGTGGCGGAGTCAGCGGAAACCTGATGCTTTCGGATTACAGCGACTTCTACGATTTTGTCGGGCTTTCTTTCATGTCGCGGTCATTCAAGATGACGAACATCTATGCCGTCACCGACCGTTTCCGCCCCGACGGCTCAAACATCGAATTCTCCGGATTTATCGGCCACCGGCTGGAAATGCGTTTTTTCGAGAAGCTGAAGTTCACCGTCAATGAGTCGGTCACGTTTGCGAAACTTCCGCCGGTGCTTGTGAGAGACCTCAACTTTCTGATGGTCTTTCATAACTGGATGGACCCGGACCGTTTTAATTCGCTCTTGTCGGTTGAGCTCGAGTATACGCCCTGGCGTTATTTCACCTTCTACGGCCATCTGGCAATGGATGAGTTTGCGGTGAAGTATGAGATCGACAGAGGCGGCGGCGGCGGACCACCGATTTACGGCTATATGGCCGGGGTCAAAGGCGCCTACCCACTTGGCGAAGGATACTTGAACGGCGCGTGTGAGTGGGCACAGACAAGCCCCTGGCTTTACAACCGGCGCGCCGCGCCCTACTTCTACAACGTCAGACGCTACTGGTCGCTTGTCACCGACAGGTTTGAGTTCATCACCAAACCATTAGGGTACGTGTACGGCCCGGATGCGATACTGTTTCTGCTCACGGCATCGTATTTGGTGCCCGATTCCTTCTCCGCCGGCATCGAGGTGAAAAGAATGATAAAAGGCGAGATGGAGGCCGGGTCACCCTGGGACCCCGCTCCGGGTGACGCGCCGCCGACAGGCATCCCTGAGAAGAAATGGATCGTCAGCCTGAACGGCGCCTGGAAGCCCCTCGTCTATCTTGAAGTGGGAGGGGGCTTGAACTGGATTCAGACCGCCAACCCGGAGCATCTCGACGGCGAACGGAGGTCGGACCTCGAACTGACGGCCTTCGCCTCGATTGGAATGTAGATCTCTATGAACCTGACAATCAGAATGAAAGGCGGCGGCAACGTGCAAATAAGCGACGCCGAGGAAATCATCATTGAAGCTCCCGATACGGTGTACCGCAAGGGAACGATGGTGCTCCGGCGTACCCAGATCGACGACGGTACGCCCTGGGTTGAGGGTGAAGCGCTCGTGCCGGATATCCAGAACCTCGCGCTTGCATGGAGGAAAGTGAAGGTCGTCGCATACAACGATCTGAAGAACGTCCGATAGCTGCGATGCCGGGTCCATGCTGTGTACGGTAGCCGACTACCCCTATGCTCCGCCGGCGGTTCTTCCAGTCCGCTTCAGCATAGGCAAATTCCCAAGTGACAATCAGCAAAATACTGATAGTGGAACCGCAATTTATGTGCTTCGCTTTACCTGTAAAGAACTGGGAGAATACAAATGGAGCATGTCATGAACGTAGCCGAGGAAGTCGCCTCGATCCTCGATCGGCTCAAGAAAGGCGCCATCAGGCCGGAGTTTGCAAAATCAGAGCTTCATTACATGATCAAAGCCTCTGAGACGACGGAAGAGCTCAATTTAGCGTATCATGCGTATAGCCAGGTCGGGCAACAAAAGGCGTAAATGGCGGGAGGACTGCTACAGGTACCCCCACAACTCCCGTTTTTTTGGGCGACAATGGACTCGAACCATCGACCCCTTGCTTGTCGAGCAAGTGCTCTAACCAACTGAGCTAGCCGCCCCAAGGCCATTCGGCACGTAGAACAGCCCGCCGAATGCCAAGTAACATACTACCTGCCATCATTTTCTTGTCAATAGCAAGGCGCCGTTTCGTGCTAAGCAGCAGCACGGCTACGGCCGATACATGAAGGGAGAGTCTCTATTTTACGCGCAATCATTTCATTTATCGCGGGTTTGCGGTAAAGTATGAGGGGAGGTTCTGAGTTTGATGAGAAAAGTCGGTATTATTGCGCTTGCATTCATCCTGTTTGGGTCTGTTTACGGTTCGGCGGCGGACCTGGCTGTTCCTACGCTGGAACTCATCACTCGGGGCTATATGAGCGGCGGTGACTTCCTGCTCGGTACGAGAGGAAGCGTGGATTTCCTTGTCGCCGGCGGGTACAAGTTCGGCGGACGTGTCCTCCTGGGGTTTGAGAGCAACAACCTCGAGGATCCCGAGGGTGACAAGAATCTCGATTTCAAAGGCGCTTATGTGGTGATGCGCAACCTCTTCGGCATACCCCTGGACCTCACCTATTTCACCGGAGAAAACGACGTATTTGGCACCGGAGCAATCTTCCCCTCCTATTTCGGCGCGAAGCCAATAGCAAGCCGGTTCAGCGGTTACCTCTACTTTCCGGAGGAAGATCAGGTTCGTTACGACGGAATCCATACGGTGAGCGGCACCGGGCTGAAAATAGCATCGGGCTTCGGCTCAACCGTAAATCTGAGCTCCCTGTACATCTATCAGGATTCCTATCTCGGTACGGGTTCATATTCACTCGACCTGTTCACTGCGTTCAATACCGAGTTTTTCAAGACCGAGGGGTTTATAGGCGCATCCTATCCGGTGCCGGAAGAGATCGCCGGAGCGAAGTACGGGTTTTACCGGGCCGGGCTCCTGCTGTTCTACGATACCGGGCAGGGGGGAGAGTTCCTGACGCAGATCGGGATCCCGCGATGGAATCCGATGGCCGATTCTTTCGGCATCGACCTGTTCTACTTTCTTTTCGAGCCGCGGGTACGCTTTGATTTCTTCTCGCTCATCCTTACGTTGTTCTGGCATCCCGAGTATTACCTCCAGGAAGAAACCAATGAGCTCGGTTCCGCGGACATCAACGCGAATTTTCAATTCGGCAATCCGGATACGAGCATCATGAGTGGAGGGATTGAAGCCAAACTCAGTTTGAGCACCACAGCCGTGGAGCAGTTCAGAGCGGTGGTAGCGCCGTATTTCAGCACCATCACGTCCGGTGCCATCTGGGATTTCAAGATGAACACCCAACTTTTTCCGTGGAACCTAAAGGAAATGTTCGAGATGTTCGTCGGCGTGCGAGCGGAGTTTTAAATGACTATACCGATAAGACGATTTCTGTTTGGGTTTCTTTGCCTACTTACCACCGGGTTTCCATTGCAGGCATTTGAGGTGAGCACCGAGTTTCAGATCGGCAATCTGGGCTTTGCGGCGGACAGGAAGTCCACCGCCACGGACTATCCTTCGCAATTCCCCTGGGGAGTGTCGATCTACGGCAGCGAACAGATCACCCAAGACCTGGGAGTCGATATCGGCTTCTATTCGGACAGGACGCTGAAGAACATCTCCTATACAAATTTGAGATACACCCAGAGATTCTTCACCCTTGGCGTCGGTCCTTTTTTCGGTTTCTTCAACTCGTCTACCTCTCTTCTCAAGCCCGGCATATCAACGGCTGTGAGGCTCGATTTTCCGGGAATCATATTTATCGAGTTTCGCGCGGACAGCAGCATTGGAGGCAGGCTGGTCCAGGAAGGCGACTACCTGCAGGAACGGAGCGATGTCACCGCAGGTTTTTACGTGCTCAACGCAATAGCCAACGTCAACCTTTTAACAAAAAGCTACACCTATCGTACAAAGGAACAGGAGATAATCGACAGTTTCGTCGAGTATTCCTTTTCCACGGATATTTATCAGAAAAACGTGCCGTATAGGGTGCTTCTCACCTTTGCCTATCAGAAGCGCGGCAAATCGTACACGCCGATAAGCGGTACCCAGGCACCGACGGTCCATGATCTCAACTCGCTTGTGCTGGGTACCCGTATCGATCTGACCATAACAAGATACCTGTCTATCATGGCGGACCTCGAAAGCTCAATCTATAACTGGGGCTCCGCCGGCGATGCCCTTATCACCTTTCCCACCTCCGGAATAGGTGCGTACTTCTTCAATGCCACCGCAGGTGTCACCCTGAACATAGATCCGCTGCTCGGCAGGCGTGGTCTCTGACCGCCGCAAAAAACGGATTGAAAAGAGCGGCCTGATCATCTACAGTATCAATGATGTCATTTCTCGAACGCGCGTCATCGCTGCGTGCTTTTTCCGCGCGGCCGCACGCAGTGAAACGTGATCTGAACAAGCTTCTCGAAACGATCGTCGCGATTTCCTACACGAAAGATCTCGATTCGCTGCTCGAACGCGTATTGTTGGAAGCGAGGCAATTCGTGAACGCGGACGCCGGTACGCTTTACCTCAAAGCGAAGGACCGGCTCTTTTTCAGCTATGTTCAGAACTCTACGCTATTTAGCAGTGAAGAGGCTAGCTACCGATACGTGTATTCCGGGAGCGTTGCCATCGACCGCAGCTCGTTGGCCGGATACGTCGCTGCCACGGGAGATCCGGTGCTGATAGACGACGTGTACGACATTCAGAGCGATGTCTCCTACTCCTTCAATCCGGAATACGATACCAGGACTTCGTACCGCACAAAATCTATGCTCATCGTGCCTCTCATGACACGGGGGCAGACAAACGTCGGCGTTCTGCAACTGATCAATGCGAAGGACGATCACGGCGATGTTATTTCTTTTTCCGGGCAGGACTTGCTCTACATCACCCAGTACGCACAAAACGCCGCAAGTGCCATAGAACAGGCAAAGCTCAACCGTGAGATGGTGCTCAGAATGGTTGAGATCTCGGAACTCCGGGATCCATTTGAAACGAGCCAGCACGCCAAACGCGTCGGCTCATACGCAGTCGAACTGTACGAAAAGTGGGCTGTTTCCCAACACACAAAGGAGAGCGAGATAAAGGCAAACCGGGAGATCCTTCGCACCGCGGCGATGCTCCACGACGTCGGCAAAGTGGCTATCAGCGACGCGATCCTCAAAAAAAAAGGCGATTTGACTGCGGCGGAGCGCGCGAAGATGCGGCTCCACACGATCTACGGCGCCCGGCTTTTCAAGCATACCGACTCGGCGTGGGACAAAATGGCGATGGAAGTCGTGCTGAACCACCATGAATGCTGGGACGGCTCGGGGTACCCGGGTATCATCGATAATATTTTTGCGCGAAAAATCCGCCTTGGCCGCGGGAAACGCGGGAATGAGATCCCGATTTTCGCGCGGATCGTGATGATAGCCGATGTTTACGATTCACTGGTCTCCCGCAGAAGCTACAAGGAACCATGGGAGCAGCAACAGGTTGTCGACTATCTCAAATGGCAGGCGGGAAAGCAGTTTGATCCGGTGCTGGTCGAGCTATTCCTCAATATGCAGGATGTCGTCCAGGCAATCAAAAACAAATACTCCTACTGAGAGGACTATCCACCTCACCCGGCTTACAGCAGGCGGCGCGTCGACAGGAGCCCGCATGCCGCGTCGATGTCTTCTCCCCTTGACTTCCTGAAAGTGGCAATCATCCCCTTGGTTTTCACGGTCTGTTGAAAGGCGGCAGCAGCCCGAGGAGAGGAGGGCTTGAGGAGGCTTTCCCCGCCCGGATTGTAGGAGATGAGATTCACCCTGCATCTGATACCGTGGAGGAGCCGCACCAATTCAACGGCGTGGACCGGGGTGTCGTTGAAACCGTCAAAGAGAATGTATTCAAAAGATATCCGGCGCCGGCTTCTGGCGCGCGGCGTTTTGAGGAATTCAAGTACCGTATTCACAGGGTGCTGAATCTCCACCGGCATGATGCGCGCGCGTTCCACCGGCCGGGGTGAATGAAGGCTTATCGCTATGTTGCAGGCGGTCGAATCAAACAGCTCTTCGAACTGTGGCCAGATACCGACAGTGGAAACGGTGATCCGGCTCGGGCTCAAACCGTACCCGGTCTTAGAGGTGAAGAGCTCGAGACTCTTGAGCACGGGAAAGAGATTGTCAAGCGGTTCGCCCATTCCCATGTAGACGATATTCGTCACCTTTTCTTTCTCCGGGATAGCGGCGTACTGGTTGAGTATCTCTCCCGCCGTGAGATTGTACTGCAGCCCCTGGCGCCCGGTCATACAAAACTCACAGGCGCGGGCGCATCCTGCCTGGGTGGACACGCAAAGAGTGGCCCGCGACGGCTCGGGAATGTAAGCGGTTTCTACGTATGCGGGGCTTTTTTTCGCAGGCCCGCCGACCGCAAAGAGATACTTTCGCGTACCGTCCCTTGACTCGCGAACCTCTACAGGTCCGTCCACGCCGATGCAAACAGATGCATCGAGAAGTTCGCGGGCGTCACGCGAGACATCGGTCATCTGGGCAACGCTGACGGCACCCTTCTTGTAGATCCAGCGCGCAATTTGCGCGGGTGCGTAGCCCGGCAGTCCGAGGTCTCTGCAGAGCTGTTGGAGTTCCGCGCGGGTCATCCCGAGGAGGGTTTCCCGATTCTCCAGTTTCACGAAATAACGCCCGGGGAAACATGCATTCGCTCGGAGGCAAAGTGTATATAGGGGATTACCGCGCTGTTCTTGAAGGTCTCGGTGCCGTCGTAGGTAACGGACACAACGGGTACACCGGTTATTCTTTCGATATCGGCGGACATCGCCTCCGTAACCAGAGACGGACAGCAAAACGCAGGATTTGTCTGCACGAATAGGGCGACATCGGGATGCGCCTTCAATATGTGCATTATCTTCAGAAG
>JAFGHN010000224.1 GCA_016930115.1 Spirochaetales bacterium
CTTCTCTGGGATCACGTTGGCCCGATCTACATTTTCATCGTCGCCATCATAATCGACGTGATAGTCAGGCTTCCCTTGCTGGCATCGGTCCCGGAAACCTTGAAAAGGGAAAACGGCTGATACGTGTAGCCGGAACCGTGCCGGTGGAGCAAGGCAAAGCCCGCGCCTTTATATCCGGGTAAAAAAATCGGACGGAAGCCTCGATTGAACGAGACCTCCGTCCGCCGGATCTCAATGCAATTAATGCATCTCAAGGACATTTACAGGTCGTATTCGATACCCAATTCTTTCGCGAGGTTCACCAGCGACTCGACAACCTGCGGATGGAGAGACAGGCCCTTGCTGCGTTCTTGGGTCTTTTGTTTCTCGATTTCGCCGGGAAGGGTGATTTTTTCCACGCCGGAAGCCTTTGGAAGATTATGATACGCCTTCGCCATTGCGTCCATCTTCTCCTTGAACGTATCGGCAGACATGAACCCGTCGATCTTTATTGCCCCAAAGAAGTGGTTTGAATCACCGTCCTTAGGTTCGGTAATTTCGGGAACCGTAAGTCCGCCGGAGAGGGTGCTGCAAAGAATATCCACAAGCACCGTCAACCCGAAGCCTTTATACGCGCCAAGAACCGGGGTTCCACCGAGGGGCAGAATCCCCGCAACCTCATCCGGAGCGGTTGCCGGAGTCCCGTCGGCCTTGAGCGCCCAGCCTTCCGGAAGAGGTTGTCCTGTTCTCGCCGCAATCTCGATTTTGCCGCCGGCGACGACGCCGGTACACATGTCAAGAATAAACGGTGCCTCATTCTTTGTCGGGATGGCCCAGCTCAAAACGTTCAGACCGATGCCCTCCCCTTTACCGCCGGGAGCTATGATACCCTTCCCGCCCTGGGTCATCGATATGCCGATCATGTCACGCTCGAGTGCCATGGTTGAGTACACGGAAGCGGCACCGAAGTGGGTGCTGTTGACAACCGAAATAAAACCGGAACCATACTTCTCAGCCCGGTCCATCGCTTCGTTCATCGCCTTGTATCCGGCTACAAATCCGAGCCCTTCGTCGGCATCGAGTATCCCGGTGGTGGGGGCTTTGCTGGCCAACTTCATGTCCGGATTTACTTTGATTGCCCCGGCTTTTATCCACGCAACGTAGAAGTTCGCGAGATGGGCGACACCGTGGGAATCGATCCCCATCAGGTCGGTCTTTACGAGCAGACCGGCAGTTATCTTTGCATGTTCTTCAGGAACGCCTACTTTTTGCAGGGCCCTGGCGCTGAAATCCGTCAATTTTTTCGGATCGATCAAACCTTTCGTTGAGCTCATTACATACCTCATGTAGTTGTGAATTTTCGAACAATACTATGCCTTATCGGACGCCCGGGCAAGGCGGCCCGGATTATCTACCTCGAGGATCGCGCCCCTATCGGCGGAAGTTGCCAAGGCCGCGTATCTCTTCAGAGCGCCCCGCGCCTCTTTTATGACGGGGACATAGTGTTTCGCCCGGTCTTTCAAAGTTGCATCATCCACCCGCAGGTGCAGCTTCCTGCCGGGAATATCGATGTCGATGATATCACCCTCCTGGACAGAGGCGATTGTCCCCCCGCGGGCCGCTTCCGGCGAAATATGGCCGATGCACGGCCCTCTCGTTGAACCCGAGAATCTTCCGTCGGTGACCAGGGCGACGCTCTCGCCAAACCCCAGACCCATAAGAATCGACGTGACCATGTGCATCTCACGCATCCCCGGTCCACCCCGTGGGCCCTCATAGCGGATTACCATCACATCTCCGTGGTGTATCCTGTCCTGCATAAGGGCGTCCACCGCCTCCTCCATCGAGCTGAACGGCCGCGCCGGCCCCGAGTGAACCATCATCTTGGCGTGGACGCCGCTCTGCTTCACCACTGCTCCATCAGGCGCCAGATTCCCACGGAGGACCGCGATGCTCCCCTGTTCATGGACCGGATCGTCCACCGGTCTGATGGTCTGCCTGTCGAGCACTTCCGCACCGCGGATATTTTCGCCGAGTGTCTTCCCGGTCACCGTCAGCACGCCGGTATTCAACCGGTCACCCAACTCTCTCATCACCGCGGGGATTCCACCGGCCGCCTCCAGGCGGCTCAGCGGAAACCGGCCCGAGGGGTTGATATCGCAGATGTGCGGCGACTTCCGGCTGATTTCGTCAAACTTCACGAGCGGAAAGGACAATCCCGCCTCATGAGCGATAGCCGGCAGGTGAAGGGTCATGTTGGTGGAACCGCCGATAGATACACCCACCGAGGCGGCGTTGGCAAGCGCCTCATCGGTAAGTATGTCGAGGGGACGGAGATTTTCCTCCAGCATGCCGAGTATTCGCTTCCCGGACTCGTAGGCGATCAGCCGCTTCTTTTCGCTGTCCGCGTGGGAAGAGCCGCATCCGGTCAGGCTGAGCCCCAGCGCTTCCGCAAGACAGGACATGGTGTTCGCGGTGCCCATCATCGAACAGCTCCCCGGCCCCGGGCACGCCGTCTTTTCGATTTCCTCGAGCTGTTCAAAGGAGATCTCTCCCCTCTTGGTTCTGCCGATAAACTCCCGCATACTCGAAAGAGTGATCCCTTCAAACTTGCCGTAATTGCCCGGCTGCATCGGCCCCCCGGTAACGATGATTGAAGGGATATTGACCCGCGCGGCGGCCATGATATGGCCCGGCACAATCTTGTCACACGAACAGATCATGACCATGCCGTCAAACCGGTGGCTTTCCACCATCACTTCGATGGAATCGGCAATAATTTCACGGCTTGGAAGCGGGTAGCGCATTCCAACGTGCCCCTGGCACAATCCGTCGCATATAGCGATGGTGTCAAACTCCACGGGAACACCGCCGGCTTCCCTGATCCCCCGTTTTACCTCGCTGCTCAACTCTCGCAGGTGAATGTGCCCCGCCACGATCTCGTTCCAGGAATTGACGACGGCTATGATCGGTTTCCCAAAGTCTTCCTTCTTAAAACCAACCGAGTACAAGAGCGCGCGATGGGCCGATCTTTCGAGCCCGCCGTGTAGTTCCTCGCTTCTCAAAGCCATGCTGACCTCCCAAGTGTCCGGTTACGCCGCGACTTACGGTGCAGCGCTATGCCGATACAGAGCCACCGGCAGATATCACGTTATGTACTTGCGGGAGAATAGCAGATATCGGCGCCCGGCGACAAGCGATTGGATTACATAGCCTTAAAGATCGGGTTTAAAGAGAACCTTGACCGCCTCCTGCTCTGTAGCGAGCCTGAAGCCCTCCACCGCGCCGGTCAGAGGAAGCCTGTGAGTAATAATCGGTTCTATATCAAGGCGACCTGACGCGAGCAGACTCAAAGCCCTGCTCCAGGTCTGAGGGGAATAGGCGTACGCGCTGATAATCGATTTCCGGTTTCTCACCATGGGAGTAAAATCGAGCTCGACGGTTGCGGATTGAATCCCTATCAACACCACCTGTCCCCCCGGCCTGATCATTTCGAGGGCCTGCGGGATCGCGCTCCGGTTTCCCGTGGCTTCATATACGATATCGAAGCCGCCGTCCGTCAGCTCTTTAC
>JAFGHN010000225.1 GCA_016930115.1 Spirochaetales bacterium
AAGCTCGATATTCTGCTTGAGCAGTTCGATATCGATGCACAATGCAGGCGTATCGAGCTCGTTTTTCGGCGTGCCGATAGTACAACCATGATATTCCTTCGTAGCCATATTCTTCTTCTTCCTCCTATATGATCGGGCCAAGCGTGTAGAGGCCGGGAAAGTTGCCGTAGCCTAAGATTTCCGCCTTTGTCTGTTTGCCCGATCCCACCGCGAGCACTTCCCTGTACAATCTTTCGCCGGTTTCTCTGAGACCGGTACCCTTGCCCCCAGTCATTCCGACGAGCACATCGATATGGTCAGGCAGGCGTTGAAAGGTAAGCGGGTTTCCCGTCACCTTGATTACCGGCATGAAAGGAAATCCCTGAGGCACCCCCAGGCCGGTTGAAAAAAGGCAGATTTGAGCGCCCGCAGCCGCAAGACCACTCAAGAATTCGGGTTCACGCCCCGGCGAATCGACGACAAAAAGCCCCTTGCCCTTAACCGGCACCCCGTAGTCGTAGACGTCCTGAATCGGTCGGGTCCCGCTTTTTACGATGGCGCCCAACGATTTTTCCTCGATTGAGGTGAGTCCGCCGGCGATATTGCCGGCGGTCGGATTACCCCCGCGCATGTCGCCTCCGCTCGCCCTTGCGCGCTTTTCCATATCAGCGACAATTTTGAGCAACTTGTCCGCCACTTCTTTGTTGACCGCGCGGCGGACCAGGATATGCTCCGCGCCCAGGAACTCGGTAGTCTCGCCGAAAATACAGGTGCCGCCGTTGTCAACCACCAGGTCGCACGCGGCGCCCACCGCCGGATTTGACGCCAGCCCTGATGTAGTATCGGAGCCACCGCATTTCACGCCGATGACGAGGTGGGAATCATCGAATTCCTGAACTCTTATTTCTGAGGCCTTGCTCACCAATTCCTGGGCGAAAAGCAGCCCCTCGTTCAGCGCCACCGTCGCCCCCGCTTTTTGAATCAACACCCTTCTTACGGGCTTACCGGAGGCGGCGATCTCCTTCTCAAGGCGATCGACATCGGTACCTTCACAACCGAGGCTCACAAGCAACACGCCCGCCAGGTTCGGGTTTCTGCCGAGGGCGGAGAGCGTACGCGTGGCCATTTCGATGTCCGGCATCAGCTGACAACACCCGGCCTGGTGAAGAAAGGGCGCCGTCCCCTTGATTTGCTGTGCTATCCAGAAAGCCACGTCGTTGGCACAGGCGACAGTAGAGATGACGCCGATGTAATTGCGCACTCCTACCGAGCCGTCCGCCCGGGCATAACCGAGAAAACTCATCTATCCGCTCCTTCCCGGCCTGTACTGCCGCGAGTGCTTATTACGTTGTGTACGTGAACATAGTCACCGATATCTATCGCCGTGCTTGCGTTGCCGATTGCCTCGCCGTACTTTGTCACCGGAGCGCCTCGCTCGATGCGTGCCAGGCTGAACTTGTGGCCGAAGGGGATGCGTGAAGTCAGCTTAATTGTCACCGTCCTGCCGCCGGCCTCGACGGTGACCTCACTCCCGGCCTCAAGATCCGCGAGGGCGGTAGCCACATTGTCCTTGTCGTTGAGTACGACCGCCCTTTCTTGTCTATCCATATATCAATCCTCACAGCCGGCTACCGGCAACCCGCCTTCCGCTTATCCTTTCTTGACAAGCTTGCGAAAACTCCGCACTTCCCGGGGCGGAGTTAAGTGAGAGCTGAAGCTCGTCCAGGATACTTCTCCCACATAGATGTCACCCCTCGAATCAACCGCTATTCCGTGGGGAGCGATAAACTGGTCCGGCGCTTCACCACGCAACGGCGCTCCCAGCCGGGCGAGCAGCTTACCCTGCAGATCGTAGATGCTCACACGACAGCCAAGATTCGGATACTTCTCATTTACCGGAAGGTGGGAGGGAAGCTCCCCGATGTAGCACAGGCCGTCTTGGATATGAAGTCCACAGGGGCGGTGCATGTTGTTCCACTGGGTAAGGTAGTTGCCCTTGGCATCGAAGATTTGTACGCGGTGATTTTCCCTGTCGGCGATATAAACCTTGCCGTCCGGGTCCGTGCAGACGCTGTGCACCAGGTTGAACTCTCCCGGATCGGTGCCGTAGTCTCCCCAGGATGACAGGTATTTGCCATCGGCTGTATAGCGATGGACTCTCGCGTTGCCGTAACCGTCGGAGATATAAAGACCGCCGTCGGTACCGAATGCCACCTTTGTCGGCCTGTTAAAGGGCTTCCCGCTCTGGTATTTGGCGGGGTTGTTCGGTGTCCCGATGGTGAGAAGCACCTTCCCTTCAGGCGTGCATTTACGTACCGTATGGTCTCCGTCATCGGCACACCATAGATTACCATCCGGCCCCACAGTGACGCCGTGGGCCCGGGAAAAGGTCCCTTCCCCCCAGGATCGGAGGAACTTTCCCTTCCTGTCGAACACGATCATGGGATGCTCTCCCCGATTAAAAACATAGACGTTGTCGTCACCGTCTACCACTACGTCCGCCACTTCACGGAAAGACCAGCCCGAAGGGAGCTTTGCCCACTCCGTATCCACTTCATATCTGAATTTGCCCTTTCCAAGAATCATCACTACTACCTCCTGTCTCTGGTTACGCCGTGGCGCTAGCATACTATGAAAGTCGGAAGCCGCGTCAAGGCTTGGCTTGCGCCGGTGTCCTGCGTCCGGCGCCTTCAAATCGTATCAGTACAAATTCGGCTTGCAGATGATTTCGTGTATTTTTATCTGCTCGAGCGCTGTCGCGGCATGCCCCGGGGTCATGACGATCGCCGTATCGGCTCCGCGGCTGCTCCCGCCAAGGGAGACGATTCTTCCACCGCTTAAGGCTCCGGCGTCGGCCGCCATAATCGCGCATTCAACCGCCACTTTCATGCCCTGCCCGAACAGCCGCAGGGTATCGGCGATGATGAGGGCGGGGTAGGCGCCCTGATATTTACTGTTGAACCAACGCTCGATACCGCTGAGCGCGTGGGTTGCGGTTACCACCATGGCCCCGGTATCAAGGATTTTCTTGCGCTCTTCCGCGTCCATCAACACTACGAAGGGTTCCTGGAATCCCGCCGCGTGGGTTACCACCGTCACGCCCGCACCGTTGCCGCCGAGCGCGTCGATAAGCGCCCAGGCGGAAGGCCCCCTGCCGCTCGCAATAACAAACTCGTCTATTCCAAGCTCCTTTGCCCTCGCCACGGCGGCTTTTACCGCTGCTTGAGTGTATTCCTTTCCCTTCCCGTCAAAATACGTCGTCATCCCGATTTCATCTCCTGTACGGCTTTTTCTCACTTTACATGAATTGACCCGATTCGGCCACACGCCTTGTTCAGGGCCCTAAGCGGCCGTCCGTCGCGATCGAGCCGCTCTCGAGCTCTTTTTTGATTTCTTCCAAACGTTCCCGCAACCGGCGGCCGAGCATCCGCCGTATCAGCGGTTCGCAAGGCCTCAGCACCCCGTGATACCGGAGCGTTTCCCGCTGGATCAGCACTGTCTTCTGCCCCTCCGCCAGGAAGGCGTAAGCCAGGTGGCCGTGCATACCCGCGCCTCTGAAATCCTCCTCGAGGCGTTCGCTTTGTTCTATGCGCGTGATTTTGGAGAGAATTTCTCCGCGATAGAACGGCAGCATCTGCACGACTTCGCGGTAGCGGGTGCCTATCGCAACCGGACCATGCGTCGTTTTCTCGAGCAGCAACACGGGTGAGCCCTCTTTTTGGGGATACTTGTCCTTGTCTCTCAAGAACACGAAAACATCAGCCGGCGACCTATCAATCAGGATTGTCAGTTCGAAATACATGCAATCTAACACGCCCATCGTATACGTATGGTTGGCCAAGGGAGCTACATGTAGTGTAGCCCGGATACAAGCCAACGATAAGTCTTGATACTATCAGATCACGGGGCGGTACCTTGCCGGTTTTCAAATTGCCTGTCGTAACTGGCGCTTCCCGGATAATACAGGTATTCTTGATTCATGAGTCAAACCAAGGAAAAGCAATTAACTGTCGATTTTCTAAAAAACTACCCGCAGTATCTGGAGTCTGTCGCCAAGTGGATATTTGCCGAATGGGGGAGTTCCTCCGGCGATCCTACGGTGGATTCCACCCGCGTACGAATCGCCAAGCGCATGCGCGACGACGCAATTCCGCTCACAATGATAGCGTTACTCGATGGTGAGCCGGCCGGGACGGTCTCACTCAAAATTGATGATATGGATACCCGGCCCGACCTCACGCCTTGGCTTGCCGGTGTTTATGTGAAAGAAGGGATGAGGGAGAGAGGCATCGGTTCTGTAATGGTCAAAGCCGCCGAAGAAACCGCGAAAAGGCTCGGCACGCGAAGGCTCTACCTATTTACGCCGAACAGAAGATCTTTTTACGAGCGCATGATGTGGGACTTTCTCGAGAATGCCGAGTATCGCGGCGAGCAGGTGACGATTATGGCAAAGAACCTTTTGTAGCCGTCCGATATTCCCTGATTACACCTCTCCGGAAAACCCGACCCGTGAACGCCGCTCTAACTCCATTTGACCCGCCACAGGTCGGCGATCTTTGATTCATCGATTTCAAGCTCCAGCCCCGGATTCTCTCCCACCGTTATCCCGCCAGGCTAAGAGTCATCGCAGTAACCGAAAGCGGAGGTAAGGCGACCCTTGCCTTACCATTCGCAATCTTGGCTTCCGTAAACAGACGAGGGCGCACCACGTCCGGTTTTTCGAACGAGTTCGCGGATTTCGGCGAGGTACCTGTGAGGCATTCACCGTTTTCCAGGGCAGCTATCCGGGCGCCCACAAGCTCGATTTCTACCACGGCTTCCTGGCTCAAGCTGCGGTTTACGGCAAAGAGATGCAGTTGGTCCTTGTCGAGGATTGCGCTGGCGTCCACGTAATGCGCCTCGCCGTATGTCTTCGCGGTGTACTTCGGCCCGTCGACTATCATCTGCAATGAAGCGCCGTTTTTTCGTTTGGAGAACATCGCAAAGGGATAGAAGGTTGACTGCACCAGGAGCTTGTCATCACGGGTCAATAGCGGCGAGATTACGTTGACGATCTGGGCGATGTTGGCGATCTTGACCACATCGGCGTGCCGGACAAAGCTGTTCAAAAACCCTGCAACCACCAGTGCGTCTTCCAGGTTGTATACTTCTTCGCTCAGGTGGGGAGCGAATTGCCCTTCGCCGTTCCCGCTCCGGTTCTTGTACCACACGTTCCATTCGTCGAAGCAGAGGTAGGCCCGTTTGTTCGAGCGCTGTTTTGCCTGGACATAACGGCATACAGCATCGATTTCGGCGATCTGACGATCGATCGCGTTGCCCACGGCCAGGAAATCCGGGGTATCGTCATCGCGATTACCAACGTAGCGATGCAGGCTGATATAGTCGGCAAGGCCGCCGATGTACTCGAGCACCTGGCGGTCCCATTCAATGTATGTGGGCAGTCCGGTATTGCAGGATCCACAGACAACGAGCTCGATCGACCGGTCGACGTCTTTCATCATCTTTGCGGCCTGCTGCGCACGGATCGCGTATTGGTCGGCCGGAACATGGCCCAACTGCCACGGACCGTCCATCTCGTTTCCAAGACACCACAGCTTGACCGCGTGCGGATCGGTGCTTCCGTTGGCCGCCCGCATGTCTGCGTACCTGGTACCGGGAACAGAGTTACAATACTCCACCCAGTTGCGTGCTTCTTCGGCCGTCCCGGTGCCCAAATTGACCGTCAACATGGGCGTCCAGCCGGTATCCCGGCAAAGGGTGATGTACTCGTCGGTACCGAACTGATTCGGCTCGACGCTCTGCCATGCGAGCTCGCGAATCTTTGGGCGGTGGTCTTTCGGTCCCACACCATCGGGCCAGTGGTATCCGGAAGCGAAGTTCCCGCCGGGGTAGCGCATCACCGTCATTTCAAGTTCGCGCAATGCCTTCAACACGTCTTTACGGAAACCCTTCTCATCGGCGTGCGGCGAACCCGGCTCGTATACTCCCTGGTACACCGCCCGTCCCATGTGTTCGAGAAACCCGCCGAATACGCGCGGATCCACCTGTCCGATCTGAAAAGATGTGTGCATCTTGATAGTTGTAGGTTCCACCGTTTACCCCCATTTATTCCCTCGCGCAAGATACAGGAAGAGCCGGAGTCTCATTCCGGCTTTTCGAAATCATAATCCTCTCCGGAAACCTTGTCAAAAAGACAAACGGGCGGACGTGGGTTTTTCGTTCTGTCCTGTTATAATACCGGATATAATACGGGAAGCTGGTAAGAGCCGTATGGAAAACAGAAAGTGTTTCGTATACAGGGGTATAAAACTACCTGAACCCTCTCTATATCCGGTTACGTATAAGCCGGAGTTTTTTTACATGGAACTGGATCTGGAATCGGAATTATTGTTTGAATTACGGAAAAGGAACGGCATAAAGCCTTACAGGATAAACGAAAGCAGCGAGGAAGAATTAGCGCAGATTCGCACTTTCTTTTATGACAACAGGCACACTTTTTATTTTCTATTTGACCGCCGCGCGCTTATCGGCAGTGTGTTGTACCTGCGAAATTACGTACGGTCTTTGGTTGTTTCTCAAGCGTATCAAAGAAAAGGATACGGTACGAAGCTGGCGTCTTTTGCAGTGAATAGAATATTTGACAGCGGTTATGATTGTGTCGAACTCCACACATTGGCCGGTAACATCGCAGCTGAGCAGTTATACAAGAAATTAGGTTTTGTAGAAGTGAAACCTTAAAAAAATCGTCCGCCCGGCGGCCAAGCACGGTTTCAGCCCTGCTCCCGTAACAGCCTGGCCCGGGGCCATTCAGCGCGATGATTGTCAAAGGTTGAGAAATTATGGTAAGCACCTGTATCGAGGTATGTCAGGGGTGCGCTATGCCTCAGTTATAGGGGGACAAAATGGATTGGATCAACAACATTAAAGCATTGACGTTTGATTTGTTCGGCACCGTGATGGATATCAAGGGCAGTACCTTGGAGGCAACTCGGGCATATCTCGAAAAGAAAGGTTCCGCGCTGAAGAGCGAGCAGTTCTGGGACATCTTCAGAGTCCGCCAGCGCCTTGAGCAGTACCAGGACAACATCCTCATGTTGGGTCATTCGGGCTACCGGCAGGCGGTCAGGCGTGCTTTCATGCACACCTCGCGTATGCTCGGTATCGAACCGTCTGAGGCGGATGTGAAAGAGTATCTCCTGGCGTGGGAAGGTTTGCAGCCGTTTCCGGAGGTTCTTGCGGGGCTCGACAGACTGAAAGAAAAGTATGCGCTGGTCGTGCTGTCAAACGGGGAGCTTCCCTTTCTTCAGCATCTTGTCAAAGACAACCTGAAGTGGAAGTTTGACGATATCATATCCGTAGAGACGGTGGGGGCGTTCAAGCCTTCCCCGGCTGTTTACAGAAAGGCGGCGTCCATCCTTGGCCTGGAAGCTGGACAGTGCCTGATGGTCTCTTCCAACTCTTTTGACTACCTGGGCGCCCGGGCCTGTAGCTTCCGGGCCGCATTCGTCAACCGGAACAATGCCCCGCTGGAGATTTCGCCGCTCCTTCCCGATCTGACGGTATCCGATTTCAGCGAACTGGCGGACGCGCTGTTGCGGTAAGCCGTGCGGAGAATGCTCACCTTGCCGGTGCCCTGCCGGCTACAGTCCGGCGAGATACTGCCTCACAACCTCGCCGTGCTTGAAAGCAAGTTTCATGTTTCTTAGCTCGGCGTGGCTGAACCAGCGCAACTCCCGCACCTCCGATTCCTGCCGCGATTCGGCGCCTTCAACGTGCACGACAAACATCAGCGCTACCGCGTGCCAGTCCAAATCAGGGAAATACTCGTTGAAATAACCGAGAAACCGGTGGCCCGTGACGGTGAGGCCGGTTTCTTCCTGTATTTCGCGGAAAAGCGCCGTTTCAACCTCTTCGCCGAATTCTATGTGGCCCCCCGGGAGGCACCAATAACCGTCAAAGGGAGGATGATTGCGAAGGGCGAGTAGCACTCCGCGTGCACCTTCAATTACCGCTCCCACGGTTGTCTTTACAGGTTTGTACATCGCTGTATTCGCTCCCGCGTTATTGCCATGGTACGCCTGACAGCTCGGCGCTCAAACTCATGAGTTTCTCCATCTCCTCCCGGGAAGTCTTCTTGCTGCAAAAGGGTACTTTGCGGGAGGATGCGAAAAACGCACCGGTCGCCTCTCGTATCTCCTCTGAAAGAGCGGCGTATGCGCCTGTTTTTGTAGACCGGCTCAAGAATAGGTTGGCAAGGCCGAAGGCCGGACGCAAAAGCGCCGGC
>JAFGHN010000226.1 GCA_016930115.1 Spirochaetales bacterium
AGAGAGTTGATAGCCGATTCGGTGGAATACATGTGCAACGCACACAAGGTTGACGCCCTTGTGTGCATCAGCAACTGTGACAAGATCACCCCGGGGATGCAAATCGCTGCGATGCGGCTGAACATCCCCACGGTCTTCGTCTCCGGCGGCCCCATGGAAGCTGGCGTTGTGGGCGACTCGAAGTATGACCTTATCGATGCGATGATCCTCGCCGGGGACAAGGGTATTTCCGATGAAGAGGTCCTCGCCGTCGAGCAGATGGCCTGCCCCACCTGCGGCTCCTGCTCGGGTATGTTCACCGCCAACTCGATGAACTGTCTCAACGAAGCGATCGGGTTGGCTTTTCCGGGCAACGGTACGGTGGTGGCGACCCATTCGTACCGCCACAGGCTTTTCGAGGCGGCTGCCAAACGCATAGTGGCGATGACAAACAGCTACTACTATGACGAAGATGCCTCGGTGCTTCCCCGCTCCATCGCAACCAGACAGGCGTTCCTGAATGCGATGTCGCTGGACATCGCCATGGGCGGATCGACAAACACGGTACTCCATCTCCTGGCGGTGGCCCGGGCCGCGGAGGTTGATTTCACCATGAAGGACATCGACGACCTGTCGAGAAAGATTCCGTGCCTGTGCAAAGTGGCGCCGAGCTCGCGCTACCACGTTGAGGACGTGAACCGGGCGGGCGGGATTCTCTCGATCATGGGCGAGCTCGACCGCGGCGGGCTTCTAGACACGTCGGTCCGCCGGATGGACGGGCTCACACTCGCCCAGGCCCTGGACAAAAACGACATCATGCGGGCCACGGCAACCCCGGAAGCCATCGAGCGATCCAAAGCGGCGCCGGGAGGCGAGGGACGAAACCTCGTGCTTGGCTCCCAGAGCAAGACCTATCCGGAAATCGACGCCGATAGGAAAAGCGGGTGTATCCGGGACATCAAAAACGCCTACTCCCCTGACGGCGGGCTCGCCGTGCTGTTCGGTAATCTCGCCGAGAACGGGTGCATCGTAAAAACCGCCGGCGTGGACCGGTCGGTCCTGACCTTCTCCGGAATCGCCCGGGTGTTCGAGTCACAGGAAGAATCGTGCGAGGGAATTCTCGATGGCACGGTCAAGGCGGGAGACGTGGTGGTCATCCGCTACGAAGGGCCCAAAGGCGGTCCCGGGATGCAGGAGATGCTCTACCCCACCTCGTACCTGAAATCGATGCATCTGGACAAGAAGTGCGCGCTGATTACCGACGGCCGGTTTTCAGGCGGCACTTCCGGCCTTTGCATCGGTCACGTAAGCCCTGAGGCCGCCTCGGGCGCGCTCATCGGTCTGGTCAGAGACGGAGATACCATCGATATCGATATTCCGGCGAGAAAAATCACCCTTGCGGTCGGCAAAGACGAGCTTGAAAGGCGCAAGGCAGCCGAGGAAAAACGGGGGGCCGCCGCGTTCACCCCGGTGAGCCGCGACCGGCCGGTATCAGACGCGCTCAGAGCGTACGCGCTGCTGGCCGCATCCGCCGATAAGGGAGCCGTCAGAGAGCTACCCGGTACGTAGTACTTGCTGATCCGAATCCTGTTGACGCTACAGGCAGCCGGGACGCGGGCGCTTCAGCCTGCCTCCCGGTTTTTTTTGTATATCCGCTCCTGGTGCTCCATCCACCTGTTCCTCATCCTTTCCGCGATCTTCAGGTCCTTCGCGTTGTCTATATCGAGAACGGCGCCGCCGTAGGAAGTGAAAACTCCGGTCATCTTCATATCCATGATACCGCCGATACATCTTGAGAGCGATTGGAGCCGGTTGGTCGCTCTGATGCGTTCGTACAATCTGCCGCCTTCATAACGGTCATACAGCGACCTGGCGGATTGAAGCCCGATGTAGAGGCGTGTAGCGTTAAACATCCATCGCCCGACAAAAAGGAACACCATAATAAGCCGGAACATATTGGTGAATTTTCTCTGATAACGGGCGAGATACATCTGCTCGACGAAAACCATCCGGTGTATTTTTAGCGGTTTTACAAGATGAAGATTGTTGTGGCGGCATCTTCCCTCTCGTAAGTGGAAATACGCCATGCGGATGCCCGGCGTATCGTCGGTGGGGTAGTAGGCTTTCAGAACGTCGTCTTTTGTCAACCCCGGGCAGTAGTCGTACCTGCTCATATCGGCGGAGCGTATGAGCTCTTCTATCTCCCACGGTGTCACCAGCGGTATATCGCAGGAGAGTATGAGCGCCGGCGTGTCGGCATGTTCAGAGGTTCTGAGGGAGTGAAAGAGTGCGGGCGAGTATTGCATTCCCAGTGACGCAACAAAACCGGCTTTCCCGTTCTCGAGCAGGTTCTGTCGTTGCTCCACGACGGTAATGCGGTCTGCCTCCGGCAGGCTCGATGATTCGATGACGGACTTGAGCCGTTCCGCCGGTCCCACGGCGACGATGCGGCCCACTGAAGCCGTCGCCTGCAGCGCCCTCAGAACGTGAACGATGAGCGGCTCTCCCCGGAACATGAGGAAGGCTTTGTTGTCATGGTTGATCGCCTTGGCGCCTTTCTTGTCGCCGGCGAGGACTACGGCTGCTATTACGTTCTTCATCATTCTCTCGTCGATGGCATTGTGCAGAAATAGCACCGGCATGTGAAGTGCCGTGGGATGTCGTATGGTCAAATCTTCTTTGCACAGGTACAGTATCATAGAAGGAAGGAGTTGCACCGTGGATAAGGACGATATCATGTTCAAATTGCAGGGGTATCTTGCGGACAAGAATTACATCGCCGCCTGTCTTTACCTCAAGAACGAAGAGATACCGGACGACGCGAAATACGAAATCACCGGAGAAGTGGCGGCCCGGGTGATCGACGATCTCGCAGCAGAGAAGAACAAGGAGAAGATCCTCTACCTCCGCTCGATTCTCGTATGGCTGTTCAGGGAAGTCCCGGGGCTTGCCTCGGTTTACAGGGAACAACTTCGCCTCGCCTCGGGAGGCCAGGGAATGATGCGTGATTTCCTGCGAGGTGTGCGAACCTTTGCAGACGTTGCCAGCGGAGGGGCCACCGAATCGGTTCAGGAAAAAGCCGAAGAGGCGGCTGAGAACCTGAGGCCCGAGGTGATTCAGGAAAAAGTGAAGGACTTCTTTTCTCACGCCGGCGTCGACATCGATGACGGTATAAAAAGAGCTCAGGAATTCTTTGACAATCTTGCCGGCCGCAGGGAAACGAAGCCCGGCAACGATGCAGACGATGAATGAGCCGCAACGCTTCCGTTTACCTGAAGCCGAAGAGAGACACCGCGATACGCGCCGGACACCCATGGGTCTTTTCAGGAGCGGTAGACCGCGCTGAAAACGCCCGCGCCGGGGATATCGTAACGGTTATCGATGCAACAGGGTCCGCTCTCGGCATCGGAACATACCATCCCGGTAACACCATACGCGTACGGATGATCGGCGATGATCCGGGTACCGTCGTGGACGCCTCTTTCTTTGCCGCCCGCCTGGGCGAGCTTGTTACGCGGAAGCAGCGTTTTCTTCCGGAAGGCACCGATGGTTTCAGGATCGCCAACGCCGATAACGACTACCTGCCCGGTCTCATCGTCGATAAGTACGCTTCATGCGTCGTATTCCAGATACACACCGCCGGAATGGAGAGACTCAAAGAAGCAGTTATTGAAGGAATCGAAGCGCTTGAGCCCGGGATTATCGTCGAACGGTCCGATGTAGAGGCGCGGCGGGCGGATGGATTGTCGCCGCTTGCCCCTCGCACAGTGAAGGGCGCAATCGGCGGCCCCGTGGAGTTCCGTGAAGCCGGGGTGCGCCTTCTCGCCGACCCCCTCACGGGGCAAAAAACAGGCTTCTATCTCGATCAGCGCGAGGCGCGGCTGCTGGTCAGGTCGCTTGCTCACGGACGGCGGGTGGTCAACCTTTTTAGCTATACCGGCGGAACGAGCATCTGTGCGGCGCTTGCCGGGGCACGAGAGGTGCTGAGCGTCGACACGTCAAAAACCGCGCTGACCCTCGCCGGTGAGATGTTCCGATTGAACCATCTCGATCCCCCCGATGGCCGTTACTCCTTTGTTGAACGGGACGTTTTCGATTTCCTGGAAGAAGGGAACCGCGGGAAGTCCGCCAGTGCGCGTCGCGACGCCCCCCTGCTTCTCGTCTGCGACCCGCCTCCCTTCGCAAAGCACCGGACGGCGCTGGACGCCGCAAAAAATGAGTACCTGAGGCTCAACCGGCTCTGTTTTCAGCTGCTCGAGCCGGGGGATCTCTTCTTGACCAGTTCATGCTCAGGCCTCATAGACAGGGAGTCCTTTTCGCTCATCCTCCGGCACGCCGCCGGGCTCGCACACCGGAATGCGGTCATCCTCAAAGAATTGGGAGCACCTCCGGACCACACGAAGAATCTCGCTTTCCCGGAAGGAAGCTACCTCAAAACCCTGCTGCTTGGGGTGACGTGATGACCGACAGGCTGAGGCTCGAGAAACAGCTGGCAAGAAAGCGTATGAAGGAAGCTCTTTCCGGAGTGACGCCGGCCGAGCGTTCGGCGTGGAGCGCCCGGATCACCCGGCACGTTACGGAACTTTCCGAATGGAAAGCGTCATCAACGGTGTTGGCGTTTCTTTCGATGGACGGCGAGGTCGATACGGCGGGGATGATACAACGTGCGCTTTCCGACGGTAAGACCGTGGGTGTTCCCAGGATGCGCGAGCATTACATCGAGTTTCATAAGATAGAATCAATCGACGGACCCTGGGAGCCGCATCCCTTTGGGGTTCGTGAACCGCCGGCGGGGCTTCCCGTGATCGATCCGTGTGCCACCGGTGCCGGGGAAGTGTTCGTCGTCACCCCGGGTCTCTGTTTCGACCTGGAGGGTGGCCGTCTGGGGTTCGGTAAGGGGTACTACGACCGGCTGATCGGACGCTGCAGAGACGAAAAAGAGCCGGGCATATTCTTCGCCGCGGTGTGTTTCTCGGTGCAGATTATCTACCGCGTGCCCGCCGGCGAGCACGACTTCAGGGTGGACGCTATCGTGACGGAACGGGGAGTTGCGGCACGACCGCCACGGTTACCCAGCTCGCTCAAGTAGCCTTTTCGGCCATCTGCCTCAGCACCGTGTGGAGAATACCTCCGTTCTTGAAGTATTCCATTTCCACTTCGGTGTCTATACGCGCAATCGTCTTGAACTCGATATCGCCGGCCCTCACGGTGACCTCCGCCCCGGTACCGCTAACTTCTCCTATATCGTACAGCTCGAAACCCGTGATTCCCAGGCTCTCCGGAGTCTCGCCGTCAATAAACTGAAGCGGTATCACACCCATCCCGATCAGGTTGTTCCGGTGAATCCGCTCATAGCTCTCGGCGATCACCGCTTTCACTCCCAACAGGCCTACTCCTTTTGCCGCCCAGTCCCGGGAGCTTCCCATACCGTAATCTTTGCCCGCTATGATGATGAGGGCTGTGCCTTCCGAAGCATAGCGCACCGCGGCGTCGTAGATCGCCATCTTCTCTCCGTCCGGCAGGTGAGCGGTGTATCCTCCCTCCACTCCCGGGACGAGCTTGTTTCGTATCCGGATATTGGCCAGGGTGCCGCGCATCATGACCTCATGGTTGCCCCGCCGTGAGCCGTAGC
>JAFGHN010000227.1 GCA_016930115.1 Spirochaetales bacterium
CTCTTTCGAGCAGAAGGTCATTCTGATCGACTTTCACCTTTGCGCTTTCCAAAGCGAGCTGTGCGTTGGCGAGCGCAGTTTTCGCGCTCTGGACGGTTTCCCTGGCCACCGCCCCGCCGGCGAGCAATTTTTCTTTATCCGCAAGATCGGCCTTTGCAGTTTCGAGCGAAAGTTCCGCCTTGGCCAAATCGATGCGTGCCTGGGCTATATTGAGCTCGGCCTGTTTGACCGCCGCCTCCTGTTCGTTTCTATCAAAGCGGACAAGTGTTTCCCCTGAGGCGACCGGGTCACCTTCGGCAGCCGCGTAGATTACCACTCCGGAGGTTTTTGCGCGAATGTCCTGGGATATATATGGCTCGACAACCGACGGGCCTTCAACTCGAACCGATACGGTGCCGCGCTTTGCCTCGGTTGTCAGGATCTGTTCTGTGGCAGTTGCCCCGATCTCATCGCTTGTATCACGGAGCAGCCAGTAGGCAACACCTGCGCCGGCGATCACAACTAGTACAACGATCCAGATGATGATGTTTCGTTTTTTCATTTCATTACTCCTGTTTGCAGATATTCATCGAGGTACGAAGCGCTCTGGGCAACAGAGAGACTAGCCTTCAATACGCTCACCCGCGCTTCCTGCAGTTGATACTCCGCCCTCGCGAGCGCGGCTTGTGCTGTGCGAACCTCGGATGCGGTAACCTGGCCGCGTCCGAATTGTTCGGAAATGACAAGAAGGAAATCCGAGGCCTTCTCGACATTCCGCTCGGCCTGCCTGACCGCCTCTTCGCCGAGCAACACGGACTGATAGCGCGCGCGAATATTCAGCGCCAGTGCGTCTTCGAGCGCTGAGAGTTTTTCGTTCTCCTGCTCGAGCACAACTTCGTTGAAGGTGGTCTGGCGCGCGTTTCCTGATCCGCCGGATAAGGAGAGGGCAACCGACATACCAAGATTCCAGCTTCCGGAAGTGTTACCGGTATTCGTTTCCGCCGCCGAATCTCCTGACTCGAAAGTGTAGACAGGAAACGAGTAAGACCCAGTGATCAGCCTGTTTTCGGTGTTGTACGCTACGGATGCTGCGTGCGAGTAGGCATTCACACTCGCCTTTAGCGTTGCTGCCAGATCAAAAGCACCCGCTTTGCTCATTTCTGCCTCTATTTGGCGAATCTTATCGATCTGTTGGAGGATAGATCCGTCACGCGAAAGGGCCCACTCAGTCAGCTCGGGCGGCCTCGGCAACTCCGGCAGAACGAATGAAACAGGCTCAAGAGCGAGGGTTACGAGAGGGTTGAGGTCAGCCGCGTATGCCAGATCAAGCCAGCGCAAGCGTTCCGCAAGTCTTGCTTCGATAAGGGCCGATTCAGCCTGTTTGAGGGATTCTTGGACGCGCACAAGTTCGACGAGTGATATTTTTCCGCTATCGTACAGTTGAAGTGAAATATTCTCAGAAGCTTGCGCCGCCTCAATTTCCAGTTCCAAAACCGCTTTCTCGGCTTGAGCCGACTGTGCGGCGGTATAGAGGTTGAAGAGAGTCACGTACATGGTTTGTTTTACCAGCTCAAGATTTCGTTTCGCTGCTTCAACCGCAGACCGGCCGTTATCCAGCGCGGCAGCCTTTATTTCAGAAAGCCCAACCGGGAAGCTCGCCGAAACCAGTGCCTCGAGACTCACCTGTTGGGCAAAAGGACCGCCGTCGGGCGTAATCGCTGAAACGGACGGTTGTAACGATACCGTCGGGTCTCCAGGGTACTCGAGAACCCCGAGTTCCGCGGAGGCGGCTTCAAGGGCTAATTGTGCCGACCGCACCCCCGTCGTTTGCGGTATTTTTTCAATGACGTCTTCAAATGAAAGTCCAAAGCCCGACAAAGAAGTCGTCATGACCAATATAGCTAAAAGAAGCAACGACCAGTATTTCATTTTTATATCTCCCGGTTCCTATATAGTAAAAAGAAAATCTTGCTATAGTCGATCAAATTTGCCTTACAAACGTGAAAGTGACGTGTCGGTGAAATGAAGATTTGGTGAAGATTCAGAGCTCGTTTTCTCGCGTAACAGATGGGACTTCCCTCCAGTCGCCGGCATCCTGCCGGCTCCTTCCGGGCCATCCCGGTCGCTAACCTGCCATCCGTGGCAGGTTGCGCTCGCTATCCGCTCGCGCCGCTCCGTCGCGTTCAAATCCCATAAATCAAAGCAAAGAGAGGGATTACCGCTGGTGCGATAATCCCTCTCTTTGCCAGAAATGGAGATTGTGAATCCGACAATCCGGCGCTAACCGCCTTTGTAGTGCCGTTTTGTGCGTAAATCCCTGAAAATATGCCCTAAGCTACGCTATAGCAGCGACTTATTGGGTATCAGTGATACAGGTTTTGGTGTCACCATATTCACCCTGACAAAAACGTCCCATCCTCTCAAATCTAATCTGTTTTATCTTCACTCCAGGCGGATGATCCCTTTGCGGACAGCAATTGTGACAGCGTGGGTTCGATCCGCTGCACCGAGCTTTTCGAATATATGGAGCAAGTGCGATTTCACCGTTGCTTCGCTGAGACGAAGGCTGCGGGCGATTTCTTTGTTGGCTCTTCCTTGGGCAACGAGCGTGAGCACCTCGACCTCCCGCGGACTGAGCTCATCGTAGTCCGAGGAACGTACCCCATCGACGAGACGCGAGGCGACAGCCGGGGAAAGGTACGAATAGCCCCGGGAGGTCTGCCGGATCGCGTTGAACAATTCTTCCCGCGGCGCATCCTTCAATAAATAACCCGTAGCTCCTGCCTCTACCGCGCGCCGGATGTCCGCATCCGAGTCATAGGTAGTAAGAACGAGGACTCGAAGGGCAGGGCACGATTCCCGCAGTCGCGCAATGGCGCTTACACCGTCGAGTACAGGCATTCGAAGGTCTACAAGAGCCACCTCAGCTGGCACCTTACGCGCGAGGTCCAGCAGATCTTCGCCGTTGACGGCCTCGCCAACGACCGAGAAGTCTTCTTGGGAACCGAGCATTCCCTTCAAGCCGTCACGGACGACCGGGTGATCATCGGCAAGGATGATTCGGATCTTATGCGTCATGTTTTTCCCTCACTGCCGGCGGAGGAGACAAGAGGTATCTGAACGACAACGGTGGTGCCTTCTCCGGCTGTGCTTTCTATGTTAAGGCGGCCGCCCGTCGCCGCTACCCTTTCTTTCATGCCCTGCAACCCGAAACCGGGTGCACTTTTCGAGATATCGAAGCCACGTCCATCGTCCTGTATGTCCAGGAATATTTCGTCTCCAAGATAGGATAAGGTTACCGTCACCGATCGTGCCTGAGCGTGTTTTTGTATGTTGGCAAGCGCCTCCTGTAGACACCGAATAAGAGTATGTTCCACATCACTCGACAGAGCGCAAGTCAGCCCAGTGAGATGCGATTGAGCGGTCACGCCTGACCTTTCAGCCCAGTTTCTTACGACGCGCTCCACCGCGCGATGGAAGGGCTCGTCCTGCAGTAGGTCTGGCCTCAGTGCCCAGAGCGTTCGACGCGCCTCGGAGAGACACTCGCGTGCGATTACGATCGCCGTGTTTATCCGTTTGCGCGCAACCGGCGCGTCGGTTGTAAGCTCCGTCTCAGCGGTCTGGAGCTGCAGGACGATGCCGGCCAGACCCTGCGCGATGGTATCGTGGATTTCCCCGGCAAGCCTCTGGCGCTCTTCAAGTGCACCCGCTTCTCGCTCCGCCTCCGCAAGCTCGTTGCGCGCGGCACCCAACTGCTCGATCATCTTCCTGCGGTCGGCGTTCTGGCGCACGATCGAGGAGACGAAGAGCCCGAGCAGCGAGGCAACCAGCGCCATTGTCATGAAACCGGCGAGGATGAGAAGATCGCTGAGCGTGGAAAGCATGCCGTCGACGTTCATGAATCGGAGAGCGAGACCGAGTGATGCAGTCACGACGACCGGAATCGCCCACCGAACAGGAAGGGCGCCGAAGGAGATACCAAGGTAGGCGAACAAAAGGAGGGTGAACGCGACGTGCACCCAGCTCAAGGCTGCCATAAGCGCTACGGAGAAAAGGAAAGCAATGCCCTGCGCCCATCTCCTCCTGCGCCACCTTTCGTCGCGTTTCGCGAAAACCCAGTACCACGCAGCCCAGAAGCAGGAGCCAACAGCGGCCGCCGCCTTCATCGCCGGCGGCAACCGCGCATCGATAAGGCTCGCCGCGAGACCGGTCGCGAGCATGAGATAGGTCAGAACACCCCACACCCAGGTCCAGGCCGCCTGTCGGGGGATGATCTCCGATTGCTCTTCCTCGTGATCGGCTCTCATCTCATTCCCTGCTTGCCGCATCATAGCACGCCAAGCCCCAAGGTTCTATTCCGCACGAGATAAGGAGAGCGCGCCGGCTGTGCAAATGATCAAGATGACGGCGAGGACACCCGCGCTCCGGCCGTCCAATCCCGACCCAAACCATACGCCGTTCAGCAACCGCACCGCCCAACTCATCGGCAGAAAAGGAGTGACGGCCTGAATCGATCGCGGCAGGTACTCTATCGGGATTGTGCCACCCGAGAGGAACATCATTGGATAGAACAGTGCCATGCCGACAGCGATCGTGGCCCTTGTAGAACGCAACGCGGAGGCGATGAGAAGCCCGATTGAGAACTGGCTTCCCGCGCAGAGAAGCAACGCGGGCCCGAGCAGCGGAAGGCTCGACGGCAGCCGCGTGTGCCAGACCACTGCGCCCGTCCCGATCAGTAACGTGGCTGCGCCAAAACAGACAACCAGGTGCACGGCCACCACAGAAGCTAGCGGCGCCCACCCCGGCAACGGCGTGATGCGGAATCTTCGCAGCACACCCAACTGCCTTCTCGAGACGAGCTCGATGGGCAGACTCAAGAAAGCCGCAGATCCGATGACAAGGGCCACCACGTAGCCGGGGACGGCCCGGTCCATGGCGCCCAGCCCACCGGCCGAATCATTCGGGACATTTCCGTACATTGAGCCGAAGAGGAGGATCATGAGGACCGGTAACACAAACGTGAAGAAGGTCCCGATCACATTGCGTAGCGACAGCTTCAAATCGACCCAAACCAAGCTCATTATTGCATTCATTTCGATGCCCCTCCTTCCCCGATCGCCGCCTTAGACGTCATAGCAAGATAAGCGTCCTCGAGAGTCGCGCTCCGGCGCTGCCCACGACGGCTAACAGCCGAACCGCAAGCCGCGGCATCGATGAGCCTATCCGGTGTGTCCAGCGCGAGGAGCCGCCCGTGGTCAATGATCGCCACGCGGTCGCAGAGCGCTTCTGCCTCCTCCATCGCGTGGGTTACAAGCACGATGGTGATCCGGCAGGCGCGCAGATCATCGATCAGATCCCAGCTCGCGCGCCGCGCCTCGGGATCAAGGCCCGCAGTGAGCTCGTCGAGGAATACAGCCGCTGGGTCATTCACGAGCGCCAGTGCGATAAAGAGCCGCTGCCGCTGCCCGCCGGAGAGTGTGGAAAAACGCGCCGTGCGTTTCTGCTCCAAGCCCCAACGGGTGAGCAGGGCTCCCGTGTCGGCGGCGTGGGGGTACAGCGAGGAGAAGAGACTCAGCGCCTCACCAACTTTGATACCTTCCGGAAGCGCTGATTGCTGAAGCTGTACACCGATGCACTCATGCAACCGGCGTCTCTGGCGCACCGGGTCGAAGCCAAGAACGAGAATGTTGCCGAAATCGGGCTTGCGAAGCCCAACCATACATTCCAACAGTGTAGTCTTGCCCGCACCGTTCGGGCCGACAATGCCAAATACCTCGCCTTTGTCGACCGTAAGGGACACGCCATCGAGGGCCGTGATCGCGCCGTAGCATTTGCGCAGGCCGCGGACCGAGATAATCTCAGCCTTGCTCACAGGTAGAACCTCATGCCCATGCGGATGCCGAATCCGCTGCCCAGCCACGAGCTCGCAATGACGTAGGGGTTAGCCTCATCACCGACGATGCTTTTCCATCCTCCGCCTGCATCTATGCAGACCGATACCCGCGGCGCGGTAAAAAGCTCCAGACCGAATGTACCCGTCAGAGCGAAAGTGAAGTTGGGGCCGATCAAGTTGGGAACGCCGTAGATAGCGCTGTCCCAGGGAGTGAACGAGTATCCCAGAAGAAGTCCGACCGCGCCATGCGCGCGTAGTGCGCCGTGCACGAGCGGGCTCGAGCCGCCAAACGATACCACGCCAGCCACGACATCGGGATGGAAAGAGACCGAGCCGCCGGTTTCAAGGTTGATGAATGTCGCCCAAGTCAGGCTGCTGAGGAGCCTGGCGGAAAGAGCGACGGAAAGGCCATTACTCGCCACAGGAATGCGAATCCCCAACTCCTCGTACGACATTATCCCTTGCGTGCCCATGCCAAACTCGAAGGATGCCGTTTGTCCCACGTCCGTGGGAACGGCGACCACAGGGAGCGCCGCTGCCATCATCATGATACCGATTGCCCATAAAGCCTTTTCGATTTTCATATCTACCTCCAGGTATGATGTATAGATAGAATGTAAGCCTCCTCTGCATGGAACACATCAGTGAAGAAGAGCAAATCGAAGGGTCATTTGTAGGAGGAGAAAATCAACCGAAAGGTGGAGCGTAGTTATCTCCTGACCCGTTTATCAAGGCCGATGTCACAGAAATCTGCGGAACTTCGCGCCGATGTATGTTGACGGCTTGGATGGGGATTTCTATGATTCGTTGTACAGGAAGAATCATGATCAAACTGAAATCAGATATCCATATCGTCAAAAAAGGCCGCCTTTATCATGTAGTTGAAAGCCGCAACCGTTTGATGCGGTTCAAACCGTGGTTAGGGGATGGTTTTTCCTTCCTATACGACTTCATTATGAATAGCTCTATTTTTCCCAAGAAATTCGCCGGCGATATCCAGAAGCACTACTACACTCTTACGCAAGAGTTAGCGGGTATTCACTGCAGGCAAATTCTCGAACTTGGAGCTGGTAGCGGAAGCGCGGTTAATTTCCTTGGTATCGATAATCTGTATACAGGAACCGACATCAGCCCCGGCCTGCTTAAACAGGCGGCGAAGCGGTTTCTCGAAGCCGGTTTTCCGAACCCGGAATTCTATGTGGTAAGCGCGGATGATCTCCCCTTCGAAAGCGGTGTTTTTGATGTTTGTCTTTGTATCCTATCGTTGAATTTTATCGGGAGTGTGGAGAAGGTCTTTCAAGAGGTCAGCCGCGTCCTGCTTCCAAAAGGCGTCTTCGTTTGCAGCGTTCCCGTTCCAGAGAGAAATAGGCTACACACCACAATTAGAGGCGTTCTGTATTCGGAAGCGGAGTTGGAAAAAATTTGCCAGAAATATGGTTTCAAGTTTGAGCGTATTTCTTGCGAGAACGGTGTGCTTTTATATTTCAAGGCAATCAAGCAAAGTTGAGACGAATGAGGCGGCCCGGCATTTCTTAAGGGTGCCTGCAACACGGCTGCGGGCAAACGCACTTTCGCAAGGTCGCATGAAACGACCTTAAACATCGAAATCCGGAATTGCGCACTGTGATCCCCGCTATCCAACCTATAGCATCGCTTTTTGCGGAATTTCCCGAATATGCCCGCCAAACTTGCGCTATGGAGCCGATTTACGGGGTAACAGTGATACCGATTTTGGTGCCATTTGGGTATCAGTTTTTGGCGGTCAGATCACTCTACTTATCTGACATCCCGTTGTTGATATGGTACAGCGGAAGGCGCCGCTTGTGGTAGTTCTGCAGCTATGCCCTGACATCGGTGTCTTCTTCAGCTACATGGCTGATAACCTTTTTCCCGGCCGTCATAGTTATTTTCAGAATCTGAACAAGAGGCAATAACCATTTCCGAAACGATATGGTCATTTTCTTGCGGAGGACTTTGACGTGAGAGAGCGGCGATAGCGGTTAACGAGTGCAAAAATCCAAGAATAGATTTTTCGCGTCTGGTCACCGAACGGAACCTGCCTGACCACATCGATGTGCTCAGGCGAGTGGAGGCCGGAGATCACTACCCGATTTCTTTTTTATATATTCGATACGTCCGATACATCTCCGCCCCCCAATTTTCAAGAAGTCTACGGGCGTCGAGGTTTTCCTCTAGGATCCACGAGAACTCGCCTTCCTTTATTCCGTGCCGTTTCGCATTCTGATATGTGTGGGCGAAAAAGAGTGCATCGATTCCAAGACCTTGTTGTTTGCGTTTTACGCCAAAAACAGCCACGCGGATTCGATCGATTTTTGATTTCAGATACAGGAATTTTACAAATGCAAACGGGAAAAGTCTGCCGTTCATTCTAATCAGCACCTGATTAATGTCGGGAATCGCCATCGAAAAACCGACTGCTTCTCCTTTCATAAATGCTAGTAGCACCAGGTCGGGAATGCAGATCAGTTTAAAGATCCCGATCATATGATCCATCTCAGCCGGCGTCCAGGGAACAAATCCCCAGTTATCGCGCCATGCATCGTTGTAAATTTCACGAATGAGTTGCACCTCGCGCCGCAAGTTTTTCATATCGATCGGCCTGATTTCGACTTCTGTCTCTTTCTCGAGGATACCAGCGATGCGTACAGTCCTTTCCGGCAGCGGCCGTGTTGACTCGATTCGATATGCGTAGAGATCTTTTGCCGGTGAATACCCGCGACCCGTAATAATATCTGCGTAGTAGGGCGGATTATACGGCATCATCACACAGGCAGGTGCATCAAAGCCGTTAATGAGTAATCCAAGCATATGATTACTCGACGGATTCATCGGTCCAAGCACATCCTTTATGCCTTGATCGGCAAGCCAGGATTCCGCCGCTTCGAAGAGCGCTGCAGATATGGTCTCGTCGTTTTCCTGTTCAAGAAAGCCAAAGAATCCCGTTTTACTTTCGTGATATTCATTGTAACTGTGATCGATTATCGCCCCTATTCGGCCGACTGGTTTTCCGTCGCGATATGCGATAAATCGCTGCATTTCGGCGTGGTCGTAGAAAGGATTCTTGTTCGTGTTGTGCGTATCCATCTCATCGAATAGAAGCGGAGGAACCCACGAAGGATATTTGTCTCCGCCGCGATAGATATGCCATGGAAATACAAGGAATCTCCGAAGATCCCGTCTGTTCGTAACCGGATGAACGGTGAGTGAATTAATCATGCGGTCATTATAGATGACGGCGTGGCTACGTCAATGACAGACATAAAGAGGCCGTCAGCAGTTGCCGGTCTGTCATAGTGGTGGTGCAAACATAGGGGCAGGTCAGTTGATTAGCCAGAAATGGGATAAAATAAAAACCCGAATTCCGCGCTATCCGAGCTTATAGCGCCGTTTAATATGGAATTCTCAGAAAATACCCGTTAAAACTACACTATAGCGCTGTTTAGCTGGGGCATAGTATGCTCGAATTGGGCTTAGTTTGGGCATAGCTGAAACAAATCTTAAAGACAAACTTGGCCGAACCTTATGCCTTTTGATATCGGAAGACGTGGCCAAAGCACCCAACAGACACCACGGGACCGGTTAGTTCCACAGCCATAAATCGATGCAATACGTATTCCTGTGGACATGAAGCTCCGTGGAATCACGGTAATATAGGCAAATACTCGC
>JAFGHN010000228.1 GCA_016930115.1 Spirochaetales bacterium
CCGAGTGGTATATATCTCTCGCGAGCAGAAAAGACTACATTCATGCGATCTTCGCCAGGCAGACTGACATTGCGCTGGAGAACCTGAGAAGCTTGTATCGGGAAGTGGGGGACGCCATCGACGTTCTCTTTCTCTGCGGGACCGATTTCGGGACTCAAACCTCATCGTTTTGCTCTACCGATACTTACAGAGAACTGTACATGCCCTACTACCAAAGAATGACAAGCTGGATACACGGGCATACCCGCTGGAAGACATTCAAACACAGCTGCGGCGCCGTGTTTAATTTTGTACCGCTTTTTATAGAATCGGGCTTCGACATCCTCAACCCCGTGCAGCTCTCGGCGGCCGGGATGGATGCCGTTGCGCTGAAGAAGGAGTACGGAAAAGACATAGTCTTCTGGGGAGGAGGCGTCGATACGCAGAAGACCCTGCCCTTCGGCACTCCGGAAGACGTGAGAAGCGAAGTCCTGACGCGTCTGCAGATATTCTCCGGAGACGCCGGTTATGTTTTTAATACAATCCATAATATCCAGGCTAAAACCCCTGTTGAGAACGTGATCGCCATGATAGACGCCGTGCATGAGTTCAACGGCAGGTAGCAGGCTTCAGCAGCCCTTGCCCGGAACTTGCCGGTGTGCGCGCGACGTGCGCGAGCCTGACAAAGCTTCCCTAAAACACGATTGATGATTAGGATGTGCGGGTATCGACGTTACCGAGGAAAGGAGGCAGAGAATGGCAGTATCCATGGAACAGGAGCTCCGGAAATCCGCGCTGTTTGATGTGGCGAAACTGATGGTTACGGCGGCGCGCACCGCGCCGAAAGCGCGAGGTATAGACAATCTTTCTATAGCGATTGCCGACGGCGATGATATCCGGCGAATTTCAGACAAAATGAAACAGATGCACAGCGAGGGACGTGCCGCTGATTTTTTTGTCCGCGACGCGGATAATATCCTGAAATCAGAAGTGATGGTTCTCATCGGCACAAAAATAGAGCCCGTGGGGCTTCCGCACTGCGGTCTCTGCGGATTCGAAAGCTGTGATGAAAAACGGAAGCACCCGCTTACGCCCTGCGCATTCAATGCCAGCGATCTTGGCACCGCGGCAGGTTCGGCGGCGGCGGTTGCGGCCGACGCCCGTGTAGATAATCGCATCATGTTTACCGCGGGTATGGCCGTGCGGGAATTGAAGCTGTTCGGCGACGATGTGAAAGTGATCTACGGGATCCCATTGAGCTGCACCGGCAAGAACGTATTCTTTGACAGGAAATAGCAGCGGCCGCCGGGGGGCTACCGCACCATGGCCCCCTGGGCTTCGAGAGCCTCGAGCAGCTTTTTGCTGTCAAGGGCACGCGGGGTAGTCCGCCCTCTGACGGAGAGCGCGGCGGCGGTTCCCGCGGCCTGTCCCATTGCCATACAGGTTCCCATGACACGGGCGGAGGCGTGAGCTTCGTGGCTGGTAGAGAGACACCTTCCGGCCACCAGCAGCCTGTCGACGCTCTGCGGCAGGAGACAGCGATACGGAATTCCGTATGATCCGTAATCCTTGATCTGGGTGCCCCTGTCCGGCAGGTGAAACCAGCTCCCGTCATAATCGTGTATGTCAACGAAGTATCCATTCAGCGCGATGTCGTCCTCGTGCCGCCGGGCTTCGATGACGTCCTCGTAGGTAAGCAGGTAATGACCGGTGATCCGCCTGCTCTCGCGCACGCCGATGTTGTACGTATTGACTAGATGCACGCGATCAAAGCCCGGTACGTTTTCACGCATGAACCGCACCAGGTTCCACACGAGATTCCGGCCCTCCACGACGGCGCGGGACAGCTCTTCCCCTTTGCTCGCGTCGTAGTAAGGAACATGGAGCATGTTGCCGCCGTAGCAGACGCCGTCACCCCAGTAGCGGAGTATGAAACCTTTGTCCACCCCGGAACGGGGAAAATCCTTTAGCAGCCTGTCTTTCCATCTATCGAGCCTGATATCGTACTTACGGTAGAAAGATTGCCACACCGGCGAATCGACGACCTCCATATTCCTGCGGACCGCGACACCTTCCGCCTCTGCCCGGTCGAGATCGATCCCACCGAGCACGAAGAGCATGGTCAGCGGCTGGGTCACACCGTCGGCAGACCGCCCCTTTTCAAAGGGCGCCCCGGAGAGGGCGGCCACATCGCCGTCACCCGTGCAGTCCACGATACACTTCCCGTCCACCCGCTGACGCCCTGACTTGTTTTCGAGCACGATCCCGGTCACCTTTCCGCCGGTGCTTACGACGCGTGTAACATAGGTATAAAGCAGGACCTCCACCCCGGCTTCCTCAAGCATCTTCCATGCCGCGTACTTGAAGGCTTCCGGCCTCACAGGGACGCTCATCGCGGCATACACCGACCCTCCCTTATACAGAGCGTTTCTCTGCGCGCCGCCGCCGGCGCCGGCAGAGGAGGACCCTCCGGCCATGCGCACCACCACCGCCTCATCCATCTCTTTAAGACGGGTAATGAGCTCCCAGGGGATTCCTGCAACGATTTGCTCCCCACGGTTGTTGTGGAAGGAGAGCATGGGAAGACCCATGGCGGCCGTCCCGCCGACGTAGCCGTTCTGTTCTATCAAGAGGGTGTCCGCGCCGTTCCGGGCGGCAGCGATAGCCGCAATGATGCCCGCGGGTCCGCCTCCTGCAATGATGACATCTCTCTTCCTCAATTTACTGATTGGCATAATCCTTCCTCGTTACCGGTCGCCGCGATGCACTCGACATACGGCTTTATTCGAACAGAACAACACCGCTATCGGTCAATTCTTTTTGTACAAGCTCGTGTTTAAGGTTGCGCGGTAATACGCCTTTTTTTGCCGATAAGGCCGCCGCGATCCCCGATGCCTGGCCCAGGGCCATACAGATATTCATTACCCGGTAGGACGCATGCGCTCTGTGGGTCCCCGAGATGCAGCGCCCCGTCGTAATCAGATTATCCACTGTCTCAGGGATGATGCACCTGTACGGAATATCGTAAGATCTTACGGCCGCCGCTTTCCCCTCGGCCTGGCCGGCGCCGCCGGGATTATGAATATCAACGAGAAAATTGACATTGTGCACAATAACATCGTTGAACCTGGCTCCTTGCTGCAGGTCCTCGTCATTGAGTATGTATGTCCCTGTAATTCTCCGTGATTCCCTGACCCCAAGGGTGTTCGAGCTGGTTTGTACATAACAATTCTCGTAACCCGGGACATTCTGTTTGAGAAACTGCACTACCAGCTCCATTTGATTTCGCAAGTCCACCTCGCCTTTCCAAAGATCACCAACTGAAGTCCCGTCGATATTGTTGGCCTGGGTCGCATTGACCAAACGCTCCCCCGGGCGGGTTGTATAATACAACCGGACGATGTCCACGTTCTTGGGAAGAAGCCCTTTCTCGTTTGCTTCCTTGCAGACATCCACAAAGCTTCCCGCCGGAACCATCGCCTTGTTTACGTCTTTCGTTTCCCCTCTGCTTATGATGGCGATTTTTTCATCCACGCCGCCGAGGGTAAACATGATGGATGCCGGTTGCATCAGCCCGTCGGAATCCCTGCCCTTCATACAGGCCGCGCCGGCGAGATATGAAACCGTTCCGTCTCCGGTGGCGTCAACGACGACCTTCGCCAGTATCGAAGCAAGCCCGTCGTGTGTTCCCACAACGACGCCCTTTATCGATTTTCCTTCCGTTACTGCTTCCACAACGGGACTCTGCAGATATACTTCCACCCCTTCATCCTGAAGCCAGTCAACAAGCACTATCTTTGCCCTTTCTATGTCCGGAGCCTGCTGATTGAACTCAGCCTTGAGGAGCCCGGTTACCTCTTCTCCCATCGTGCCGTTGGATACTTTTCCCATAACAGGCCCGACATTCCCGATGGTGAGGTTTCCGCCCACTATTCCGTACCTTTCCACAAGCGCAACGGATGAGCCGCACCTGGAAGCGGCCACCGCGGCGCACATCCCGGAAGGACCGGCGCCCGCAACAACTACGTCATAACTGGCGATGACAGGAGTCTTCTTGTTTATGCCTACGTATTCCATAATTTTCGTCTCCTTGACGTATCAGCTGTATAATCATCCATTTTGGGCTGTCAACGCAAGCCGTGACAAATCGCATCAAACCGCAGGCTCAATTCAACAGAAGACGCCTGCATTGACAGCACAGAAAAGGTCCCCTACCATCGATCGGAAAGGAGTCTTATACGATGCCGGAACTGATTTCTCCTGAAGTCCTGCCGGACAATCGCGTTACCTTCCGTATTTACGCGCCAAAGGCGAGCGAGGTCACCATCGACGGGGACTGGGTCCTCCACGGGCTCGGCGATGGGGGTCCGCTAATGAAAGACGACCGGGGCGTCTGGTCGATTACAAAAGGACCGTTTGAGCCGGATTACTACATCTACAACTTCACCGTGGACGGTGTGCATACCCTCGATCCGCAGAACCAGCAGATCAAGTTCAGCCTCACCACGCTCCAGAACGTTTTTCTGGTTCCCGGCGACGGGATAGCCTTTGCGGATACCCGCGCGGTCCCGCATGGTGAGGTGCGCACCGTCTGGTATGACTCACCGGCGGCAGGATACATCCGGAGCATGCACGTCTACACACCGCCGGAGTACGACGGCAGCGACGAAGCCTATCCGGTATTGTATCTCATTCACGGCGGTGGAAACGACGACCGCGCGTGGAGCACCATCGGACGCGCGGGCTTTATCATTGACAACCTCATCGCCGAAAAGAAGGCAAGGCCGATGATCATCGTCATGCCCAACGGCACGATGTATCGATCGGGGTTCAACTATCGCCTGACGGGCACCGACCGTACTTTACCGGCCGCCATCATGGCGCGGCTTGAGGCCATCTCCAGATTACACGACACTTTCGTCGAAGACCTGCTCAAGACGATCATACCGACCGTGGAAAGGCGATATCGTGTGATAGCCGACCGCGAACATCGGGCAATCGCCGGGCTATCCATGGGCGGCGCTGAAACATTGCGGACGGCCCCTTCAAATCTTGATACGTTTGCCTCTATCGGTGTGTTCAGCATGGGCCTGCAGGAAGGCGAGCACGCCGGTGTGCATCCCGATTTTGAAACCCGAAACGCCGGTTTTTTTGCCGACCCCGACAAGACCAATCAACTGGTCAGGCTGTTCTGGATCGCCTGCGGCAATAAGGACCATCTGATCGCAGACGGCGCTCATAGACTTTCGCAGCTGCTCAAACGACAGGGCATCCGGCACGAGTTTCACGAGACCGAAGGTGGGCACACCTGGATCAACTGGCGACGGTATCTCTACGATTTCTCACAGTTGCTGTTTCGCGATTAGGTTTGTACCTTTACAGATATGGGGAAAACAGAAACACAGACAATCCCGTTCCGGACATTCGGCAAGACGGGGGAGAAAGTGCCGATTTTTGGATTGGGCACCGGGCCGAGCGGCATGGGCTTGACGGACGATGATGCGATCCGCCTCTACAGACGGGCGCTGGAGCTGGGGACCACGTACATAGACACGGCCCCGGGTTATGACCGGGCTCAGAGCCAGCTGTCCCGCGCCCTCAAAGGCGCGCGTGACGGCGTTTTCTTAACAACCAAAGTACCCACTTCGGATGGAGCTACATTCACCAAAGGGATAGAAGAAAACCTCAAGACCTTGGGCGTAGAATATGTCGATCTGGCATACATCCATTCGGTGGGCAGACAGGACATTGATATACTGCTGTCGGCCGGCGGTTCGCTGGAAGCTCTTCTACGGGTAAAGGAGCGCGGGCTCGCCCGATATATCGGATTCACGGCGCACAACAAGCCTTCCAACGCGGTTCGCGTTCTGGAAGCATGCGATAAGCTCGATGCCGTGATGCTCGCGATGAATTTTGTAGACCGCCATGTCTACGGTTTTGAAGACCGCGTGTTACCTCTCGCCCGGAAGCAGGGACTCGGCGTAGCCGCCATGAAAGTGTACGGAGGCGCTACGGATATGGAGTACCACCGCCCGGTCAAATCGGCAATGGAGGTGAGGGGCGGCCACGATCTCGATCTTGCGTTCCGTTACACTCTCAGCCTCCCCGGGGTCTCCCTGAATGTCATAGGCGTATACTCACAGGAGGAACTCGGGCAGAATATCGCGCGGGCACGTGACTTCACACCCCTCTCAGCCGGCGAGGCGGAGGCTCTCGATGCGGAGGGCAGACAAGCCGCGGGCGAGTGGGGCGCGAGGTATGGAGAGCAATAGCGGCGATGCGTTACTTTTCGATCTTGGCGGTGCACGTCAGATCATATCAAAATATTGAAATCAGTCTCACGGGGTTTCTTCCCTGACGGGACTGTGCTCAATCTCACCGGTTTTTGGGCTTGCCGGTTTGCCGCCCGGGTTGTTGATCCGGTTGCGGAATAAGATTCCGAAGGCCAATGCGGCGATTATGGGAACGATCATGAAGCGCCACATGCTGACATACCCGAGACGCTCAACGATCACGCCGGCAACCACCGGCCCGGTGAGAACGCCCAGGTCCATCCCAACGTAGCTTGTGCAGCTCGCGGCGCCTCGTTTTTCCTTTGGAACGCTCTTCATTGACACCGCAAGGAGAGCGGGCTGACATCCGCCGAACCCGAATGAAGCGACGACCCCTGCAACCAGGAACATGGGAAGGGTCCGTGAAAAGCTGATGAGCAAGAAGGAGCCCGCGAAGCATATCAAAGACGGTATCACCACAGTCACAGTGCCGTGCCTGTCCGCCAGTTTCCCGATCAACGGCCGGGTGAATATCATCGCGGCCGCATAGACGGTAAAGAAGTAGCCGATATCCGACCCGACGCCCGCGCCTTCGGCATATAAAACCAGAAACGCATGTATGACGCTGAAAGAGGTGGCCAGCGTATAAAGCATGACCGCCGGAAGAATCGCCTCCACCGCGATGATACTGCTGAAGGTAATTCTGAATCGGGTTGTTTGTTTGTGCGCGTATCGCATCGTCACGGTGTATGCGGTCGAGAGCAGGATAATGAACGCGCAGATCATGAATGTGTAGGTGTATCCAACCCGCTCTACCAGTTTCAGACCCACTGTCGGTCCAATCGCCATGCATACCGCCATTCCCAGAGAGAAGTACGCTATGCCGGAGCTCATCTTTCCCTGAGGCAGAGAATCCGATGCAATTGTCAGCAGCCCTGTCGTTGAGAAAGCCATCCCGGCTCCGGTGAGCAGCCGGGAAACAATGAGCATCGGTATCGTCTTCGAGAAGGTGTAGCCCACAAACGAAGCGAAGAGTATGATCAAAGACCCGGCAAGAATGTACTTGCGGTTGAATGAGTCTATCGCAGGCGCGGCGATGATTTTGAATATCAGAGCCGTAAGTGCAAACAGACCGGTTACGAGACCCACTATCGTCGCGGGTGCACCAAGATAATCAGCGTACTTAGCGCTCAGTGTGTTTATCATGAAGGTGCACAGATTAGTCAGGATGTTGATGACGAATACGTTTATGAAGAGCGGATTCCAAATCTTAAGATTTTCGTCACTCTTTGCCGTATCTATGCGGCGCTGATCGGCAAATCCGTTCATTCCGGCTCACGCGAGAGATTCAGATGCTCGTTTACCATGGGGGCAGACAAACAGGCACATTCCGCACACGCCAAGCCCCATTGTCTCGGTCAGCTCGTTGAGGTAACCTTTGCATTTGTGAGCTTCGAATCGAAGCTCTCTCTGCTCTTCTGCGCGAAACGGCCTGCCGGTAAATGCGTGTACAGGACAGATGTCAACGCATTCGGCACACTCACCGCAGCGTTCTTCCATCGGGTCTCCGGTCTTTTCGAGAACAGCATGCGTCAGAACCGTGGCCCAGCGAACCCTCGGCCCCGCCTCAGGCGTAACCAGGAGACAGCTCTTGCCGATCCAGCCGAGTCCCGCAAGATGGGCAGCCATCTTGTTTGAGAAGATACCTACAAGCCGGGTCTCGTCTACGGTTTGAGCGGCGGGAACCGGAAAGGACCTGTTGCCGCGAGATTCCAAAAAACCGCATATACGCGAAGTTATCTGGTCCAGTCTTTGGTTTATCACATCGTATGCGTGATGCTTATAAAGTTTCGCGACCGGTGACTCGTCTCTCTGCGGAAGCTGATCAACCACGGCATTCGGAAGCTTGAGTCCGATGGATACCGCACGAGGATACTGCGCCACTTCCTTTCCTCCCTGGGCAAGGATAACATGTTGAGCTACGGACAGATCGGCGACGCCGAAGAAATCCGCGCCCATAGAATCCGCCAGAATTCTCAATTCGTCTGTTGATACCATTCCCACGCTCCTCTATCCATCGTTTCTATTATTCCTATCGTTGTGTCATTCGTCGCATACTGCCTCTGAACACGGTGATGATGATTCCCGCGGCGGCGATAATCAGCGCAACAAGCATGGTGTCCTGAAACCCGGCCACCGTGGAAAGCTTTTCAACGATGTCCGCCGGCCGTCCTTCGGCGACGAGGGCTGACGCGCTGGAAGAACGGCCGATGGCAAAAATGCTGCCGGATACTGCCAGACCGATGGACATTCCCAGATGTCTCAAGGTGCCGGCCATGGCGGAAGCGCTGTCCAGATCCTCGGCGGGAACTGCGCCTATGATTGCGCTGGTATTGGGCGAAACAAAAAAACCCATCCCGGTGCCGATGATGATCGAGTAGAATATGATGCCGCCAACCGAAGTATCGGAACTTACACGATAGAGCAAATAAAGTCCCAAGGATGTCAGGACCAAGCCCGCCGCACAGAGAACGAGCGTCCCCAGCTTATCTGACAACCTCCCGCTCAAGGGTGAAAACAGAAGCGTGAATGCCGGAATCGTGACCAGGAGGAGCCCGGCCGTGGAAGCGCTGAATTCCAGGCCATCGATGAGATAAAACGGCAGGGCGAAATTGACGGCGTTAGTCGATATATAAAGAATGATATGGCTCAAGACGGCGATGTTGAAGAGGCGATTCCTGAAAATCTGAAGGTCAAGGACCGGCTGGGCTCTCTTTTTTTCCACAATTATGAACGAAATCAGCAGGAGAGTTCCTGTGCAGCTCAAACCGAGGATCCACGGGGAGCCCCATCCCAAACGCCGGCCTTGAGTGAGAACGAACAGCAGAGAGCTTAGTGAGAAAAAAAAGATGACCGCGCCGGGCAGGTCGAATTTCGCTTTGCTTTCACGGGTCGTATCACGCTGCAATAATACCAACGCCATGATCAACGTGATGACTACGAAAGGAATCCGTAAGTAGAAAAAGGACTGCCACCCAAGGAGGTCGAGGCAAAGTCCCCCAAACGCGGGTCCGCCGAGCAGACCTAGCCCGGCTACTGCTCCCATGATTCCGAGCGCCTTGCCCCGCTCAGCGGGCGGGAAAGCCGCGGTAACGATTGAATACTCGATGGCGATGGTCATCGCGGCGCCCAGCGATTGGACAAGGCGGGACATGATAAGCTGAGTAATACTCCCGGAAACCGAGCAGAGAGCCAGCCCTAAGACGAAAATGGCAAAACCAAGGACATATAATCTCTTCCTCCCCACAATGTCGACAACTCGCGCCAGGGAGAGCATGAGGCTGCTTCCGACCAACACCCAGATAAGCGATACCCACACCACAACATCGGGACTGGTTTGAAAAACCTGTTCCAGATGGGGCAGAATAACACGAACCCCGCCCATATCGACGGTGCTCATGAGCGTGCCCATCGAGGCAACTACCATCACCAGCCACTTGTAAGGTATGTTGTGCTTCAGCTTTCTCATCGGTCGGCCCCGGCCCTTCCAAAGGAATCGTTGCAGGTACCTTATACCTAATTTCAGGTTACGATAAGAAGGAAGGGCCCATCGCCGCTACGAATCGATAGCCGACAATCACCGGATACTGTATGATGGCGGAAACCCTCAAACGGAGAAGATCACATGGCGGCGAAAACTTCCTACAGACTCGAGATGCAAAGCCCCGCGGATCTGCACCCTCTGGCAAACGACTCTCACGGCATGCGCATAGAGAAAATGGGTGTTCCGTGCCCGGAGTTCAACAAGTTCCTGCATACCGTTGTCGGATATGACTACCGGTGGGGAGGCCGGCGTAATTGGGGCGAAACGGAATGGTGCGAATATGCGACCCGCGAGGGGCTCGAGACGTGGGTTGCGTATATCGGCGGAACACCCGCGGGGTATTTCGAGCTCGAGAAACACCCGAACGGTGACGTGCAAATCCACTGCTTTGGCCTTCTCCCGCAGTTTGTGGGCAAGGGTCTCGGCGCCGCTCTCCTTACCCGTACCGTCGAACGTGCCTGGGAGTTGTCGGAAGGGATCGTATTCCTCAACACCTGCTCCCATGACCACCCGCGCGCGTTGAAGAATTACCAGGCGTGCGGATTCAAGATAGCGAAAAGTCAGGAA
>JAFGHN010000229.1 GCA_016930115.1 Spirochaetales bacterium
CCGTCAGTCAAAGGTACTCCTCGCCGAGCTCTTCGCTTAACTTGGCGTGGAGGGCCTTGATTTTCTCGGCCTCTCCCTTGGGACAGATCAGCGTCGCATTTGCCGAGTGCACGATGACAAGATCGCTGCAGCCGATGGTCGCTATCAGGTGATCGGGATCGTCTGAAACCGCAACCATCCCGCTTGAGTCCAAGAACGAGCTCTTGCAGCCGGAAACGGCATTTCCGGCTCCGTCCTTCTTCAGTATTTCACCGTAGGCCGGCCAGGATCCCACATCGAGCCAGGAGGCTTTCATCGGCACCGCCGCGACGGTCACGGCAGGGTCACGCGACGCGTTCTCCATCACGGCAAAATCAACGCTGATCTTCTTCAATCGGGGATAAACATCGGAAATGACTCTGGACGCGTCGGGCCCGTCCCAGGCTTCCGCAATCCTGACAATTCCGTCGTACACATCCGGCTCGTAACGCCGCACGCAATCGAGAAAAACTTCTGCCTTCCAGATGAACATCCCGCTGTTCCAAAGATATCTTTCAGGCCCGGAGGCGAGATACTTTGCCGCCGTCTGTGCGTCGGGTTTTTCTCTGAACTGGTTAACGATCCGCGATCGCCCTTTGAAAGAATCACCAAGCTCGAGGTACCCGTAGCCGGTGGCCGGATGCGTCGGTGTAATTCCGAAGGTCATAAGAGTGGCGCCGGTACTCTCGACAACCGCATAACCTTCTTCGACGGTTCGCAAGAATTCATCCACCGGTTCGATGATGTGGTCGGCCGTAAATACGGCTATAACCGCCTCTTCGTCGGCCTTTCGGATGACTGCGGCGCTGAACGCGAGGGCGCTGAGGGTGTCTCTTCCGGTGGGCTCTCCAAGGAAACGGTTCTCAGACAGCGCCGGTATCTGCCGTAACACGGCGGCTTTGTGCGCGTCGCCCGCGCAGATGTAACGGCGTCCGGGCGGCACCATCCGCTCCAACCGATCATAGGCGACCTCAAGCAGGCTCTTTCCGTTGATAAACCGTATCAGCTGTTTGGGTAACGACCGTCTGCTCAACGGCCACAGGCGGGTACCCGATCCTCCCGCAATAATCAAGGCGTATCTCATGTTTTCAAGTATAGCAGAAGGCCTATGAGACGCCTACACGGGCGGCTTCTAGTAAGGCGCCTACGACGCCGGCTTTCGTCGTTATGAAGCGCAAGCTGCTCATAACGATAGCCAGAGCGCGCCGTATCCAGGCACAGCCAGGTCGATCGCGGCTCCGTCACACCGGTACGCCTCGCCGGTAAGACGATCAGTCATCTCGCGGCCTCCATCCAGGTCCGTGAGCTTCGTCAGATCGATATGAACGGCAGCCTCCCGTCGCGATATGTTCCCAACTACGAGAGAGTGATAAGAACCGTTGAACGCATGGTTGAGAAAAACGGTGTCCGCAGGACAGACGAACTCATAGCCCCGGCTGCCGGGTCGGAAAGCCGGGTCGGCACTTCTTGCTTCAATCGCCCTGTTTATCATCGGTACGTAGGCGCGCGTGAACTCGTCTTCCGCCAAGGCACGTTTCAACTCGTCTACGTGGCTCTTATGCCTGTTCAAATCCCGCGGTTTGCCGCTCCGTGCATAACCGGCGGTATCATTAACAAGCCCGATAAGATCATTGAAATAGATGGCCGGTACCGACTGCCCGAAGGAGAGCACGAACACCTGCGCAAGCGCAAGCCGGCGCGCCTCCTCCACCGGTGTCACCGCTCCTCCGTCCCCTCCCGCCGGATCAAAAGCCGCTCTTGACGTACAGCACAGCTCGTAGGCCGTACGGCCCGCTATCACCCATTCCGCAAGAAAATGAACAACCGCGCTCGAGCCTGTCTTGCAAGCGCCCCTGCCTGCCGTTTCAAGCACGGCGCTCATGAACTTCTCTCTGCCGAGGCCGCGGTCCTTCAATGTATACTCATCGCCGTTGCGGCAGAAAACCCCATCCATCATCGCAGGTGAGATTCCCATTTCGGCGCAGGCTTTCTCAAATGTTTCTGCGGGTATTGCGCCAGCCGGCACGCTTCTGTATTTGACTTTTCCACCCCGTGTTTCGACGACTCTGAGAAGTTCTGAAAATGCTCCGATACTCGCGTGCCCGTCCCGCCGGTCCACACCGATCCCCTGAACCGAACGCCCGTCGTGGGTGCTCAACATCACAAAGAGAAGAAGATCATCCGGACATCTTTCCGCCATCATTGAAGTCAGCCGTTCCAAAGGCCCCAACGACCCGGAATTGAAAGCCAAAGGCACGGCGTTCACCTGGCCGAACAGGTAGGCGAAACCGCCGTTGTTGCCCATCCGGTACACATCCCCATCGAAACTGTTCACCTCGTCGAGGGGTATCAACCCGGGCCTCGCAAGAGCGAGAACCTGACGGATCACCTCGATGAGCTTATCTCCTTCTTTCATATCGAAATTTCTTTTTCCGATCTCCTTCCAGAGATACTTGATTGCATCCATGCGGAGCATCGCAAGATCGCCGCTTTCGAGGAGATGGAGCAGGTCGTCGATAATGAGCCTGAACCCCGCCCCGGACACCGGGTTGATATCGGCCTGTGACTCGCTGAAGGTGGTGTACACGAAAAATTTTTCGCCGAGAATCTCGTCATCATGGAGCTCGAAGGCATCACCATGAGCAGCTGTAAGCCCGGCAAGCTCGCAGAACTCGCCGATTCCGCTGCCCGCCGCCGCCGTGAGCGCCGGCTGTCCTTCCTGAACCGCCGAATCGGTAAACAGCAAGCCGGCATCCATCCCGTTGTCGAGAAGGTAATCAATAAAATCATCAAGGATTTTCCGGTCCTCCTTGGTAAGTCCCTGATCGTTGCGGACCTTGAAGTATATCGAGAGAAAACGGGTTACGCGTTGATCGGGTACCTGGAGCCCGGCTTGCTCAAATACAGCGTCCATGCCGGTCGTTGCTCCGGGGCGTGGGTACCTGCGCAGCCCGGTGAACAACGGAAAGGGCCGAGGACGGAAGGCCTTTGCAATGTCGCCGTTTTGCTTCCTCCGTTCGTACTCCCCGGGTGAAATGATGATAAAAGCCGAACCGTCGTTTTCACCACGCCTGTACGCTTCAAGAGTTTCGTTATCGATATCGAGATGATTCGCAACGTAGTCGAGCATCAGCGCGTAGCTGTTCGAAAGCGATCGAAGCTTCTCCACATCGCCGAATCGCGGGTCCACCCGGGCGCGGGAAACTTGCGAAAAACCGCCGTCGTTGAAATGCGACGTGCGGCGTGACTCGATGAGCTCGCAAACCGCTTCGACGAATATCTCCCGTTCACATTCGATAGCGGCGGTATGTGCGTCGTACCAATCGATCAGAACGGAGCGTATCCCGGCATTATTCCGGGTGATTGCGGCCGTCCGGTCTTTCGCCAGTATATCCGCGGCCACAAGCCGCTCGACGAGATCCACCGCAAGATGAGCCGGCAGAAGAGAGAGAAGATCTTGAGGCCAGAGGTCATCGTGGCTCATGAGCCGTTCCGGAAGGATGTGAATACCGTTGATTGCCGGAAAATGCTCGCGCAGGATCGCTTCGAGCGTTTCGAGGGTCGGGTCCGTGTCGTTGTAGACGTTGTCAGGATAACAGATCGCGAAGACTTTGCCAGCCAGCTTTTCAGAAGGTTGCGAATCGGCGCCGTTTTTGCCAACAGCCCCGGTCTTGTTCTGCCGCCTGAATTCTTCGAGGGCGCGCATCAAATAATCGTAGTTCGAGACGCCTTTTTCTTCTCCGTATATGCCTACCAGATCCTTCCGTATCATTTCCCGCCGGTTCATCGCTTCTCCGATATTTGCGTTGTTCTCTATCCAGCTTACTTTTTGCGCGACGTAGATGCAAACGGGAACTCCGGTATCAGGGCTTATCAGGCTTTTTCAACTTCAACACCCACCGAATGGGTTCTTGAGCTTTCGCTCGGCAACGTTGGTTCCGTGGAGGTCAGAACATTCGCGCAGCCGCCGGTGATCTCGCCCTTGTCATTGAAAACCGGCCAGGCGCCGGCGGGAAGGCAGACAACACCGGGAAGTATCCCATCGGTCAGGGAGACCGGCACACCGAGGCTGCCGTTGCCGTTGTAGATCCGCACCGTATCCCCGTCGTTTATCCCCCGGTGTGCCGCATCCAGCCGGTTCATGGTGAGAACCGGACTTTCCCGGCGGGCAAACCAGTCGAGGTTTGAATTCTGCGAGTTCACGCGAAAGCGCGCGTGCGGGGTGATCAGGAAGAGAGGTGCGCCGGCCGGCGGCCTGAAGCCGCGGTGTGTCGGAAATGCCGGAAAACCTGTTTTTGCGTAGTCCTTTGAAGCCAATTCAATCAGACCGGACGGCGTGGAAAGCGGGTTTGCGGCGGGATTTGCTATGAAATCGGAAAATGCCACACGTCTTCTGTCCGGCCCAAGATACATGCCGCTGCGTTTGAAAAGCTCCGGATCGGCAATTTCCGAATTGGAGATGAACCTGTCCAGCCATTCCGCCGCCGCCAGACCTCCGGAGTATCCGCCGCCGAAGCCCATCCACTCCGCCAGTTTGAGAAAGATGTCGTAATCGTCCATGGCGATGCCCGGCGGGTCCGCCGCTTTTGCGGAGTAGAAGAGATAGTTGCCGGAACCGAATACCACGTCTTCGCGTTCAAGGAAGCTCGTTGCCGGCAGGATCACATCGCTGTACATCGCGGTGGGAGTCATGAACAATTCGTGGCAGACGGAAAAATCAACCGAGCGAAAAGCGCGCGCGTTCTTTTTGACGTCACTGCCGGTGGCGAGCGGGTTTCCGCCGACTGTGTAAAGACACTTGATGTCTTCAGCGTAACCTCCGTCCCTCCCTTTCAGCACCGCGTCCGCCCATCGATACACCGGTACCGCTGCAATTTTCGCGTTTTCACTGCCCGGCGCCCGGCCGATACACTGGAATACGGGCTGCGGCAGCCGGTTCCATACGTTGCTCCCGGAAGACCCTCCCGCCACACCCACATTCCCGGTCGCTGCCTGGAGGGCGATCGCCATCCTGTACGCCTCTTCTCCGCCAATCGTCCGCTGAATTGAAAGACCGGGAATAAGCGCCGCGGGTTTGAGTTTGCCGTAGGTCCGGGCGAATCGTCTGATTGTCGCCTGCGGAACTCCGCAAAGCGGCTCCGCCCATGCGGGGTCTTTCTTTGTTCCGTCGAACCTTCCCAAAACATAATCCCGCAGTTCTTCAAACCCTTTGCTATACCGGCTGAGAAAGCCGTCATTCACCCGGCCCTCCTCAATGAGGAGGCACAGCACCGCCGCCATCATCGCCGTGTCTGACCCGGGGAACAGTGGAATCCACAAGTCTGCGAGTCTTTCGACGGTCCGGCTGCGGCGCGGATCGAGCACGACGACCTCCGTCCCCCGTTTGCGTGCCTCAACTATCACGTTTTCGGTTTCACACCCGAACCTGGTATCCGAAATATTCGCTCCCCAGAGCACGATAAGCCGGCTTTCAAGGAGATTCTCTGCGTCCATTCCGGCAAGGTTTGTGCCGTAAAGGTAGGGAGTCACGAACTGTTCGGCGCCGCTGGAGTAGGAACCCGTCGGCTTCGTGTATCCGCCAAAGAGCGTCAGGAACCTGTCGGTCAGCTTTGAAGTGTGGTGTACGGCTCCTCTGCATGAGCCCGAGCCGCCGAGCTGCATGACCGCCGTGACCCCGTACTTATTCTTGATCGCCTGAAGCCGTTTAGCGACATAATCCAGCGCCTCGTCCCAGCCCGTCTCTCTGAACTCGCCTTCGCCACGCTCACCTGTTCTGATAAGCGGTCTCTTCAGACGACCCGAGTCATACACTGCGATATGGGCCTGGTATCCGCGAACGCACCCCTGCATGTATCGCGGGCGTTGGGGGTTGTCGGTGATTTTTACGATTTTTGCCGATTCGAGGTGAGCTACCAAGGGGCAGCCGGCGCCGCAATCTTTGTTGCACGAAACAGGAACCATTTTCGCAGGCATGGCCGAGTGTAGCACATTTTGCGCGCGGCGGTTTACACCGGCACAGGACCTACGTACCCGAAAAAAAATACAATAAGGACTTGACGCATCCGCATTTACACGATATATTAATTGTGTAATTGCCTGATTGTGCAATCGCGGATGCGCACAACAGGAAGGAGCGTTATATGTTAGAGACAATGCAATACGACGTTCATCTGGCAAGAGAGCGGGACCTCCTCCGCACAGCGGAAATGCACAAAGCCTTTCGCATGCTCAAGGCACGCCGGAAAAAAGAAAGGTCGATCGCGCCGGTCCTCGGCAACCTGTGGCTCGTGGCTGAAGGCTGGTTCAAGAATCTGCGGCGAGTTGCAGATTCGATCATCTCTCCCGGCCGTCACGGCGTCGGAGCAGGCAGATGAAAACCACCGAACAAGGAGCAAACAATGCCGCTGCATCAGACCGCCAGTTATGATCCCTTGACTGCGATGACGCAGATCAGGACTTCGCAAGTCTTCGAGATGCTCATCAGTCTTCAAGGGATCGTTGATTCCTGGAAAATGCAGGATCTTGCCGAAGAGACGAAAAACGCTCTTGGCGACGAGTTCTTGACCGAAACAACGACGTTGTATCGAAGGTTGTTTATCTGTTGTATATTCGCCGAACTTGCGGTCGATTATCCCGAAAGGGACAACGTTATCGGCTTTATCGAATACGTGCGGTCTCTGCCCCTCAATGAGCTCCTTTTCTACCTCCTTGGACGATGGTTTCCACGGGAATCGATACCGCCGGATTTCAATCGGGAGCTGGTGGAAAAATTGATAGAGGAACATGCGGAAGCATCGGAGTTCAGGCAGATGTATCCTGAGCTGACGTGGATCGACGATCTTGCCTCGATCAGAGACAATATCTGCCGGATGTGGGAGCGGTACTGGAACGGCTTTTATCGCGATAAGGTGGCCGATTTGCGGGAGTTGTTGATACGCAGTATGAATGAAAAACAGGACTACCTTGAACAGCACGGCGGTACCGCACTGTACAGGGAAATCACCGGCCATGACGAGCTTCCCCGTCCGGTTCCCGCTGATATGCCGATTACCAGAATCGAGCTGATTCCTCTCTGCCATACCCCGCGAAACGTCTATATCTTCTACGGTTATGGTTCGGCGCAGGTGCTCTATGACTGCTCAATGACCGAGGACCGGCAACGCAAGGCCGATGATTACAGGACGAAATCTCTCGCGGCATTGAAAGCCCTGGCCGATGAAAACAGGCTCAAAATACTCAAGATGATTTCGCAGAACGAAAGGCTGATCAACGGTAAAAGAATTGCTCAGAAACTTGACGTTTCGCCTTCCGTGGTGTCGCGGCATCTCTCCCAGTTGAAGGACGCAGGCCTCATCGAGGAGTTTTCAACCGACAAGAGAAACATCACCTACTCTTTTCAGATTTCAAGATTACGCGCGCTAGGACAGGACATAGAAGCGTACATACGGGCCTGACCGGCGTGAGAAACCGGCAGCACATTCAATAGTCCCAGTCAGGAGCCGGAGCCGGCAAGCTGCGTATCGAGTCAAGCTTCCTGAGAAGTCTCTGCGGGCCGTCGAAACGCCCGGTCACGTTAAGGACTTCCGCAGCCTGCACGCCGAGCCAATAGCGTGAGAAGTCTCCGATCGCCGCGTTGAGTGTATCGAGCCCCGGAGCGAGACCCTTCCTGACCGACGATCCTGAGCCGAGATTGACGGTGTATTCCCCGCCGCAGCCTTTCCAGACGCTTTTTGCCGGCAAGAATCCGGTTACCGGGTCTTCGACTATGAGGTTGAACTCCAGCCGGTCGATGCACTTCATCACCGAAATACATTTCTTGAGATCGAGTATACGGATCTGCCAGTATGCCACGGCCTTGATGAGCGATTCGAAGCTTCCTTTGCTCGAGATCGCTTGAAGCTGAAAAGGTTTCTTGAGGAAATCCTGCATCTGTATCTCCCCCGGCTCACGCAACCGTACCTGTCTGACCTGGTCACTCAAACCCCTGATGATCCCGAGAAGCTCGCGAAACTGCTGCAGGGTGCGATACGCGAGGCACACTACCGAATAAGGGCCGTGGGCGATCTCCGAACAGTGCATAACCACGCAGTGGGTGATCTCGTTACCCTTCTTATACCCAAGTCCGAAGGTATTCTTTCTGGTCATCATGTCGACCTTCAGTAACTCCGGCGCAAGAATATCAATCGCGCCATGGGTCTTGCGGCGGGCGAGCCGCGCTTTGTGGATCCCCCTGAAGTCCTTTACGTCAAAACGCTGCGGTGCCTTGGAAACGGGAAGATCGATAAGCCACGCGGGATCGAACGCAATCCAGTGCTCATACGTTCCGGTGCCGAATCCGAGCCGGTCGTAAAAGCCCTGCTCGAAGACGCCAAGGCCTGCGGTCGAACACCCGCGGGCCGCCTCTTCCGACAGTATTGCGGCAACCGTACCGCTTGCCGTTCCAAGATTACGTGCGACCCTGCCGGTTGCCACGGCAGCGATTGCCGCGTGGTCGAGCTGCGTTCCGGCGTAGTGAAGACGGGCGGGAACACTCGTGACAAAACTCTCGGCAGCCCCCTTGAGCTCGAAGACCATCGAGAAACCCGAACGCAGCAACGTGTCGACGGCGGCTTCCTCGTCAACCGGCCATCCGCATTCTTTCCAGATGCGGTGTACGCTCGTCCGGTCCTTTTTTGCGACGTACGGTCTGATACAGCCGTCCACGCGCGCCTCCTTTGTTCATGCAATCGTGCTTATTGTGGCCGGAATGGAAGGCGTTTTCAAGCGATCCGTCGGCGGGGGACGGAGGCGGGGGCCCGCGGCGCGCGAGCCGAATTGTATCTTCCGTCCCTTCCGTGCTATGGTGCCCCGTAGGATTACCCATGCTCTACCTGTTTGGAGAGTTTTTAGAACGATATTTCGGCCCTGCCCGTTTACTCACCTCCCATCTCAATTTAATTATCTTTGGACTGACGGTGGGCTTCGTCGGCGTGATTTACCTGCTTCCCCGATTGTTCCGGCTCCTTCCGACCGATCGCGGCCGTGAATATGCGATCGAGGCTGAGAATTCACTGGGAAAACCCACCGGCGCCGGCGTGGTATTTATTCCGGTTTTTCTCATTCTGGCGTTGCTTGCCGTTCCACCGGAACCGGTCATTCTCGTCACGTTACTCCTGACTTTTGTCGCGATGGTCTCCGGTTACCTTGACGACAGAAGCCAGCGCCCGTGGAGAGAACTGACAAAGGGACTGGTGGACCTTGCGCTGGCGACGGCGGCAGCGTTTCTGCTCTACTCCAGCGAAGTGAGCACGATCTGGCTGCCTTTCACAAACAATCTTTACCAGACACCGATGTGGCTCTACGTGCCGCTGGCAACGGTCTTCATCTGGATTTCAATTAATACGACAAACTGCTCGGACGGAGTTGACGGTCTTTCGAGCACTCTCGTGCTCATCGCCCTTATCTCCACCGGCACTTTTCTCTACGTCATAGTCGGCCATACGGATTTCAGCGCCTACCTGCTGCTTCCCCACTATGCCCTGTCGGCCAAGTGGGCCATCACCTCCTTTGCACTGGTAGGCAGCCTTGCGGGCTATCTCTGGTACAACGCCTACCCCAGCCACGTGCTCATGGGGGACGCCGGGTCCCGGGCGCTGGGATTTATCATGGGTGTCATGATCATGAATACCGGAAACCCGTTTCTGATACTCATCGTTTGCAGTGTCATCATCATAAACGGCGGAACCGGCTTGGTAAAAGTCGGGCTTCTCAGATTCTTCAATATCCGGATTTTCCACACAATCCGATTCCCCCTCCACGATCATTTTCGCAAAGACCTGCACTGGTCGAACACCCAGGTGCTCATCAGGTTTGCGCTGATTCAGGTGATCGTGACGATTGCGCTCATCGGCATCACGGTGAAGGTCAGATGAAGGGCGCCAGCCGTCGGACTTGCCGGCGACGCATGGAGGGCTCGCAATGTCAGTCGGCGACATAGTGGATACGATGATCTCCCTTCATCCTCTCGAACGGGTACCCCGGGCCGGATTTCTCCTGCGGGGCGTGACGGAGCCCGAAACGGTCGCCGCTCACAGTCATGGGCTCGCCCTTCTCACCTTGCTGGTATGCAGTGAATACCCAAAGGATTTTGATTCGGCCAAAGCCGTTGAAATGGCCCTCATCCACGACCTGCAGGAAGTAAGCACGATGGACATTCCTCTTCCCGCCGGGAGCGATGCGTTCAGGGCGGCGAAGGAAACCGCCGAGGAAGAGATTTTCAACGCTCTTTTTTCCCGGGTCTCGCTGCGCATCAGCGACCGCTATGCCGAGTTCAGGCGTTCGGAAACCGCGGAAGCGAAACTCATACGCGGGCTCGACAAGGCACAGATGATGATCAAGGTCCTGTGTTACGAGCGTGAGGGCCGGGGATACCTCGAAGAATTCTGGAACCATCGGCACAATTTTCCCGATTTCGACATTCCTGTTCTAAAAGAACTTTTCGAAACGATAGCCCGGAAAGCCGGCCGCAAGGTGCCCCGGTAAGGAGAAGGGAGTGACTGGAACCGGAAAAGACAAGATGCTGGGTGTCATCGTGTGGCCGACGCATATCGAGTATGAAGGGGCGGACGCCGTTCTGGACAACCTGACGGAAGCGGGCGTGACGGCAGTAGCAACCGCGCCGATAGTGGTCGAGCCGACCGCCGATCCTTCGACCGGGCGCCGCGAGCCGCCGGACGACGGTGGTGAAGGCTTGAACCGGGTGGTGGACCGGCCCCTCTGGGGCAAACACGCCTTGTATCTGAAAACCTCACCAAGTTACCAGCCGGACCGGAGCCTGTATGCGGGCCAGAAATACGGACCGCCCAAAACGGATGATCTCACTTCAAGGCTCGGGAAAACCATCGGGCAGTTCCTCGAAAAGGCAAAGGCCCGCGGGTTGAAGACCTATCTGCAGCTCCAGGTGTGTCACCTGCCCGGTATGGACTCGGAGAATTCAAATAGGCCCGCGGCGAATGATGACCTCCCGCTCCTTCCCAACGGCGAGCCGCCGCGCAAACGTATGGTGCATTTTGCCTCGATCGCCAGCGACGATATACGATGCTATTTCACTGCCATGGTAAATGACGTGTTGCACGCCTATCCCGATGTAAACGGGCTCTTGCTCGACCGGGCGGAACAGTCCTTCTACACCCTTGGGGACGCCTTTGTCGACTTTGGTTCATGGGCGAGGAAAAAGGCGGATGAATATGGCTTCGACTTTGAAGAAATGAGAAGCGCTGCGGACCGGGTTTACCGCCGGCTGGGATCGCTATCGGATGATGACCTCCACCGCTTGCAGACTCCGTCCGACCTGTTGTACGAAACCGCGCGTCTGTTCCGGACCGAACCGGGGATGGCGACACTTTTGCGTTTTCGCGCTGCCATTGCGGGAAGCTATCTCAAGGAGTTGAAGCAAGCGGCCCTGTCGGTATCGGCTGATAAGGAAATAGTGCCCATCACCTTTCCGCCGCCGATGTCCCTCATCACGGGTGTCGATTTCAAGCAATACGCCGGGATCGCCGACGCGGTCATGATAAAATTTTTCACGATGCACTGGCCGCTCATTATTACCTACTGGTCGAGGGAAGTGAAAGATATCAATCCCAAACTGGATGAAAGCTTGCTTGTACGCGCGCTGTCTCTCATCTTCGGCATGGAAGATTCAGATTTCGGTGCTTCCATCGCGGACTATGCATATCCCGGCCCGGACCGCGCCCACAGGGCGGGGACGGAGGCGCAGGTGCGGAAGATACGGATGGCTGCCGCGGATACGGGAGGGAAAATCCCGGTCCTGCCGTCGGTGCACGGTTACGGGCCGATCGAGGATGTGAGGCGCAGGTTCAAGATCGCCTGGGACACCGGGTCATCCGGGATATGGATCAACCGCTACGGATATCTTTCGGATGAAAAATTGACCGTGCTAAAAAAGCTTACCGGAAAATAAAGCCACACGGTAACACATCGCTACTCTTGAGGTGTTTCAAGTGTAAGACCGCCATACAAACGGCCGGAAAAGCGGCCGCGGCGGCTATTCGGCTACCTGGAGAGTACGGTATGAAAAGAATGATACTTTGGGTTCCAATTCTGGCGCTGCTGTTTTCAGGCTGCGTATTCATGGAGCATATCGCCGGTTCCGGCAACCTCACCGAGGTCGATCTTGGGTACATAGGCTTCAGCGCGCTGCGTATCAGTTCCGCCTTTGAAGTGACGCTTATACATGACGACGCCTATAGCGTCACGGTGATGGTCGACGACAACATTGCAGACAAAGTCCAATCGTACCGCGACGGTGCGACCCTGGCGATCGGGCTGGATACATCTTACCGCTATACCGCTGTTTCGCTGAAGGCAGTCATCACCATGCCTACACTCACCGCTTTAGAGCTTGAAGACGCGGCGAGGGTAACGGTGATCGACAGCGCGTCATTCCCGGGCGTCTCGACTTTCAGCGCCACGCTTTCCGATGCGAGCAATCTGTTGCTTCCTTCGATCGTGGCCGACACTGTCACGGTGCGTCTATACGATGCCTCGAGGGCGAACATCGGCGCCATCGCTTCGGATACCGTGGTGACCTGCAAAGGGGCAAGCAGCGTGCAGATGAACGGATCGAGCTTCGGTCTGGCCTTGATTGCGGACGACGCGAGCCTGGCCACGCTGAAGGAGTTTACGGCGGGCGGCGCCACAGTCACACTCACCGATGCAAGCGAAGCGTGGATCACCGTGAACGGTGTCTTCAACTTCAGTTGCACCGGCGCTTCGACACTGTATTACCGCGGCGCGGTTGATTTCGGCACGTTCACGATCGCCGACGCATCGTCGATTATTGAGTACAACTAGCAGAACCTATCCTCTGTCGATACAACCGGGCGTTCAGGCGCCCGGTTTTTTTTGAATAATCGAGACAGTATATTGTATGAGACTGATAGAAGTTACGCGGGGTGCCGCGATGCGGCGGCCACAAGAAACAAGGTAAAGGCAGGATATGAATGGTGAAAGCTCGCATAACAATGATTCTCATCGTCACGGCGATGTTTCTCTCTTTTTCGGCGTGCACGACGCCTCCGGCGGCGGATACACAAAACGCGGCGCCGGCTCGAGATAACGCAATGAATACCGAAACTGACACGCTCGAACCCTCGGTCGTGGCCGGGATCTGGCAAGGCAGTGTGAAAGCGGGCGGCCAGGAGCTGCGTATCGTGTTTCATTTCCAGCGTGAAGAAAACGGCTGGGCCGCCACCGCAGACAGCCCGGACCAGGGAGTTGAAGGGATACCGGTTGAATCCGTGACGGTTGACGGGCTTAAGATCGAGCTGAACATTCCGGCCGTCGCCGGACAGTACAAAGGCAAATTTGATCGGACCGATTCGGTATTCAGAGGAAAATGGCACCAGGGTGGAGGAGTGTTTGCGCTGGACCTGGAAAGAATCGAGAAAGTTGAAGCGGTCATAAGACCGCAGGACCCGGTTCCGCCTTTCCCGTATGACGAAACGGAAGTGACTTTCACCAACGATGAAGCGGGAATTACCCTTGCCGGCACATTGACGGTCCCGCGTCGTGGCGGCCCGTTTCCGGCGGTCATCCTCGTTTCAGGCAGCGGGGCCCAAAATCGGAACGAAGAGCTGATGAATCACCGGCCGTTCCTCGTGCTTGCCGACCACCTGACCCGTCAGGGCATCGCCGTGCTCAGATACGACGACAGGGGTGTGGGCGGCTCCGGCGGTGATCCGGCAGCGGCCACCAGTGAGGATTTTGCCGATGATGCATACGCCGCTTTCACCTTTCTCACCGGCCGGCCCGGTATCGACGCCCGCCGCACCGGGATCATCGGGCACAGCGAAGGGGGGATCATTGCGCCGATGGTGGCCGCGAGAGCGCCTGAAGTGAATTTCATCGTGCTCCTTGCAGGGTCGGGCGTTCCGGGGAAGGAGCTGCTCCTCCAGCAGAGCGCCGCCATTCTCAGGGCGAGCGGCGCACCGGAAGCCCAGATAAACGCGGCAAGCGCCGTCAACAAATCGATCTACGATGTCATAATCTCCCAGCCCGATAATGAAAAAGCCGCGGAACAGATACAGGAAATTCTCGGAGGATTGGGAATACCACAAGACCAGATGGACGCGCAGATTACCGCGATGCTTTCGCCCTGGTACCGGTACTTCCTCACCTACGACCCTGCCACGAGCCTGAAAAACACCGGTTGCCCGGTGCTTGCGCTGAACGGCTCGCTGGACCTGCAGGTACCGGCCGATCAAAACCTTGCGGCCATTGAGCAGGCGCTTAACGGCGGCGGCAACGCGCAGGTTACCACGATAAAACTTGAAGGGCTCAATCACCTTTTTCAGCACGCGACCACAGGCCTTGTGCAGGAATACGCGCAGATCGAAGAGACCTTTGCACCCGAAGCGCTGCAGACAATCTCGGATTGGATTTTGGAGACCGCTCGTTAGCGGCACAGCCTGACAGTCGGTCAACCCGGCGGCCAGCGCAGCGTTAGGGACGGAGGCGCGGGCCATCAATGGGGACGGAGGCAGGCCGGTAGAGGCAGGCCGGTATCCCCGCGACCGGGCGCGTGGCGTAAGTGGCTAAGCGGCGCGTGGCCGCCTGATGTCGCCGCGGCTCCATTGAAAAGTGCGATCAATTACCGTATCGTGAAGCATGAAACTCACACGTTTACTGGTTTTGTCGGCTGCCGCGGTGGCTCTTTTCATATCCTGCGCCACAACCGCCGCTCCGCCGGCAACAGACGGATCGTCTTCGTATAGCGGGTCACGCCAAAAGATCATTCTCGATTGTGACAACAGTATGGGGAGTTTTTTCTGGGAGGTTGACGACGGCCTTGTTATCGCGTATCTGCTGAACACACCGGAAGTTGAACTACTTGGTATCACCACCGGGTTCGGCAACAGGACCTATGATCATAAGTACACGGTTCGGCAGCTGAAAGATGCCGGAAGGACCGATATCCCGCTGTACAAGGGTGCACAGGGGCCGGATGAAAAACCGACGGAGGCGGCAAGATTCCTCGCGGAAACCGCCTCACGATATCCGGGAGAAGTTACGATAATCGCCGCCGGACCTGTGGCGAACATCGAGGCGGCGAGCGAAATCGATCCGGATTTTTTTGACAATGTGAAGCAGATCGTGGCCATGGGCGGAAGAACCGGAGAGTTTGAGTTCGGCAAAAGGAAAGTCGATGAGCTCAACCTTTCGGCGGATTATGAAGGCAGTTACAAGATGCTCTACTCCGGCTGTCCGGTAACGGTGATGACGGGCCAATTCTGTCTGGAGGCACCGTTCTATAGATCAGACCTTAAGAAGCTTGATAATTTTCCCGTAAAATGGAAACGATACCTGCGAAACTGGCTTTTTACGATGAAAATAGGCGTCGGACTGGACAGGTTTATCCTCTGGGACCTCGTCGCGGCGGTATACGCGGTGCATCCTGAGTATTTCAAAGACAGAGAAATGGTTTTGCATTCTTCACCGGAGGATCTTGAGTCAGGATACCTTCGGCTGGACAACGGCGTCGACGGGGACGGAGCAAAGATAAACGTACCCGTCGAGTTTCACAACAGAGATGCGTTTTATGAGGACCTGTTTACCGCCTGGAATAGACAGGGCCGGTAG
>JAFGHN010000032.1 GCA_016930115.1 Spirochaetales bacterium
AGTGTAGTTTTCGAGGACCACGGTCATTTCTACTTCGCGCTTGATCATCGCGCGCCGCGCGACCCCGGCCATTTCGACGCGAATCGGATACCACCGGGAAGCAGAGGTGTTGAAGTGCACGACGGTCGTGCTCCCGACCATAGGTGGCGGAGCCTTCTCAGGAATGGTTTTAAGCTTGATCGTCACCCCGGTCTCCAAGTCTATCCATACACGCCCCCGAACCACCTCACCATCGGCTAATTGTTGGGAGTATTGATACACGACGGCCTCAACACCTCCCGGCAGCCGTTCCGTTCCGTGTTCACGGGATAGGCTGAGATCGCCTTGCCGATTGGGATCGAAGAGGCTTAAGGAACCTTCGCCAGAACGAAGCGCCTTCGGCAACCCGATGCCGCCGGAAAGGATGTTCTCCGGATCAGGAGGAGCATTACCTAACTGCCGAATGGATTCCTCCAAAGTACCGGCGCTCGTTATAGATCGGGATATAATCGTTGAGCCTTCATCCAGGACCTTTCCCCGGCCGTTGAGCTGTTGTGTGTTAATTGTAATATCTCCGGCCAGCCAAACCTGGTTGTCCTGGGCAATGGCCAGGGTCCGCTCCCACAGGTCATCGGAAAAGGCTCCTGCTGTCGTTAGGGCGGCCAGGACGAGGACCGCGAGCAGTCTCTGTATCTCTCGATTCATGTCAATCCTCCATCGAAGTCGATTCCGATACACGTCCGAATATCTGTGCTGCGGCCAGCGTTTCCGGCGTCGACGGTCTGATGCGGACGCGCGCTAACACCCGGCCGTCGCGAACTCGCCGCAGGAGCCACCACCGCTCAATCACCTCAAAAGCCACTTCTCCTCTATCTCGTTTGTGCCGGGGAGCAGGCTGAAAAGCATGCCGTCGTGCGCAATCGTAATGGGGCCTTTATAGATACGGTCCGAATCTCCCGCAAACGCCGGGTGCAGAACCGCCGCCGGCATCGGAGGAAGGATGTGGGTCATGACAAGATGCCCGACGTTTGCGTCCCGCGCGATGCGCGCCGCTTCCTCCGGAAAGGTGTGATAGGTGAGGATGTCATTCGCCACGCTCGCGGCGACGTCCTGTCCGGCGGTTGAGGCTTCCCGGTTCAGGACTGCCAGCATCTCCGGGTTCATCGCCTCGTGCACCAGTAGGTCGACTCCTTCAGCCTGAGACATCAGAGACTCGGTCGGCAGGGTATCGCCGCTCACGACAACCGAGCGGCCCTTGTAGTCGAAACGGTATCCCACGGCAGGTTCAACCGGGCGATGGTCAACGAGGAAGGCAGTCACCGTGAGATCATCAGTCTGGAATACCACGGTGCTCTTGTCTTCTCCAAATCCCATGATAGTCTTCGCTCGTCCGCCGGCGCCTGACGGAGGTGCAACCGCGTCCCCGTGGTGGGCGTACCGATACTTGGCATCAAGGCGAAACGCCATGTTGAATCCCTCTACTACGCTCTCCACTCCCTCAAGACCCATCACGAGCATGGGCTCGGTTCGCGCGCCGTAGGTCCAGGACTTGAGCAGCAGCTCGCCCAGGTCGGCGATGTGGTCTGAATGGAAGTGGGTCAACAGAATCGCCTCCGCCGTTTCGATCGGCACCTTCATCAGCTCCAGGTTGAGCGTGCTCCCCGCCCCGCAGTCGACGAGGAAAAGGTGCTTACCAGCCATGACAAAGGTGCTCTGTCCCACTCGCTTCGAGTCCGGCATTGGAGCGCCGGTGCCGGCGAGGCCGACATGGAGTCCGTCAGGGAGATCTTCGATCTCCGATTGCGATATCATTCCGCTGATCGCCCCGCTCCACAGCCGCGAGCCGATCTGCGGCCGGGCCGCGAAAGCGATAATCAAAAGTACCACCACAACCGCCGCCGGTATCAGAAACCTGAGGTTGAAGATCGCCTTCAGCACCGGCGGACGCGGTTCCGGCTTGGAAGACAATGCGTGAGTAACAACGGCCGATGATAGAAAAAACGCAAATATCAGTTCACCGACCAGCGCGCCGGTGGTCGTTATAGGAAACGGATCGACGGAAACACCGATAAGGCGGCCGAACATCACCAGGACCAGGAACACAACCGGAACCAGCAGCAGCCAGCGATATCTTGAGAACACCCCCAATAGGGCGAAAAACCCCATGCCCAGGAACAGCGCGCCAAGATCAGCCCTGAGTGAGTTGATTCCCGCTCCGGTGGTGCTCAAAGACAGCAAGAACGTGCCGACCACCTCCGGCATGATCAGAATCGAAAGTCCGATAAGAAGGAGGATGACTCCGACGACACCGGCTAATATTCTTGTGACGGTCACCGTCACGTCGTTTCCCAGAAGTTTTTTCATCTTCGTGTCCCTCCCGCAACCTTGATCATAAGATTAGCAACTTCAGGGCCGGCGTTCTGGTTTTGTCCCGATACAATGCGGCCGTCGACGACGACGTGGTTTGCAAAAAAGTCGCGAAACGCCGTGGAGCTTTCAAAGTTGGCTCCTGCCGCCCGGAGTTCCCGTTCAGGATGCTGTGGTGTTATCGAAATATGGAGTTCCTCAACCTGCTTGTCCGTGACCGCCGTGATCCGCCGTCCCTTGACGAGCGGGTTGCCCTCTTCGTCCGTTGCGTTCAGCAGACCCAGCAACCCGTGGCACACACCGCCGACAACGGCACCCGCTGCATATCCCTCGGATATCTTCTGCCCGAGCACCTCAGAATACCCCAGGTCGTACGCGGCTCCCCAGCCTCCTGCCAGGAAGATGATATCGTATCCAGTAAAATCGAGCTTATCGATCTCGAGTGAGTTTTCAACCTTTACCTGTAGGACGGGGTCTTCCCTCATCCGGTCGTCGTAATCGCTCTTGAGCAACAACCGGAACGACTGCGGATCGAACGGGATCTCGCCGCCTTCGATGCTTGCTACGTCCACATACATGCGGCCTTCCAGGAACTCGTAGTACGGGGCGGTGAGCTCCGAGCCGAATACGCCGGTCGCCCTCTCGTCTTCGCCCAGCTGGTCGTGATTAGTGGCGATGATGAGCGCCCTGCCCTCCGGCAAGATGTATCGTTGGCCCTCATAGTCCGGATGCAAGCCCATCGCCTTCACAATAGGCGGCAGCGCAAGCCTGACCACGATCGCAACCGCAAGAAGCGCCCCAAAAACTATCAGAGAAATTCTTAGAGTTTTTTTCTTTTTCATAATAATCCTAAATGCCTCCTAATGAGCTATTACCTACGCGTTTCCCACGTCATTATCAAACTCTTCAACATGGCTGCCATAGTTATGGCGATGTTTTTTACTTTCATTCTTCACTATACTTGCATCTATAAATGTTATATTGTAACATTTGCTACATAATGTGATGTAAAGCGCAACAGAAATCAATGGCTTATGCCTAACTTATACACATTGGATGATCCGTAACATGAAACGACAGAAACAGATCGATGAATCAAAGCAGATGCTTGCCGCGGCGTTCTCCGACCTGTTGCGGGAACGCGACTTTAACAAGATCACCTTGAGTGAAATTGCAGATCGTGCAGGCGTGACCCGGATGACCTTGTACAGGCTCTTCAAGAGCAAGGAGAAGATCATCTTGCACTTAGCGCAGAGGTCGCTGGACGAACAGCG
>JAFGHN010000230.1 GCA_016930115.1 Spirochaetales bacterium
TCAACGGCACACCGGGTTTCACGGGTTCAATACTTGGAGGAGAGTGATGCGCGGCAAGATACCCCGGCTTTCAAAACTTCTTCCAGACCGAAACGATGATCCGGGAAGACGTTACTTCAGACTGACTGTCATCTTGATTATCGGAATCATCCTCATCATGGTTGCCTCCAGCCTCATCGCGTTTTTTCTCACGATTGAGGGCGAAGAACAGACGCTTGTTCCGGATGTGAGCGGAATGGAGTTGGAGAATGCCATGGTCGAGCTTCAGAGGAAGGGTCTGCACGGAGAAGTTCAACTGAGGCTTTCGCCAAATCCGAATGATAAAGGGACGGTGCTGAATCAGGAACCCGGTCCCGGCTCATTAGTAAAGGTCGGCAGATTTATAAACCTTCGCGTAAGCAAAGGGCCGGTTATCGATGAGGTGGAAAATTTCGTCGGTATGATGTATCAGGAAGTAGAAATGCAGCTGCAGAGCATGTCCACTATTTACGGCGCCATACTGAAGATCAAGAAGCCGGTGATGGAGGTGTACAGCGAGAAACCGGCGGGTACTATACTCGAGCAGAAACCTCTTCCCGGCACGAAAATAACCCAGTTGACCAATCTCGAGCTCGTGGTGAGCCGCGGGCCGCAGGGCTCTCTCATCACCGTCGAAGACTATACGGGACTTCCGTTTTACGAAGCTCTGAGGCGCTTTTCGCAGACAAACGCACCGTTTGTATTTTCCGAGCAGCCCGCGAAACGCGATGAGGAACCCGGCACGATTATTTCGCAATCGCCCGCCGCGGGAAAAGACGTGGAACCGGGAACCCTTATGCAGTTCATCATCGCCACACCGGAAGATCTGCCGGACACTATGGTGTTCGGCATACTCCAGCGCATCCTTCCGGACTATCCGGTGCCTATCGATCTCAGCATAGAGGTCGTCAATCCTGCCGGTGAAACAAAGACTCTCGCCTCAATGAAGCATCCAGGCGGATTGATATCGATTCCGTATGTGGAGGAGGTCAACTCCCGGATAGTGGTATCGTCTTCACTCAGGGAGCTTTTCAGCACCACCGTCAGGAAGCCGTTGGGGGAAACGCCGTAATCATCGGCTCTTTTGTCCGGGCGCCGCAGCCGTTTCCATTCCCGTACCGATTGACCGCATCGCGGCCCTCTGCTATATTTGAGTGGCTTATTAGTTAGCGCGTGCGAGCGTCGTATAATGGCATTACCCGAGCTTCCCAAGCTCGTGACGGGGGTTCGATTCCCCTCGCTCGCTGAAAACAGAGGAGTATCCTGAGATGCTCCTCTGTTTCTATTTGAAGGGAATCGGAACCGAGTCCCTGCGTGAGCGGCGGGCGAATCCCCTTGACATTTCTTCGGACCATGATATATTGACTCAGTTCTATATAGATGCATCCCAATACATGATAGTATGATGACCGGCGGAAACAAAATCGCAAGAACTATATCCGAAGACGAAGTCGCCCTGATGCATCGCTACATCTGCGAAGGCGTGAGCGATGCCAGACGCCTGCGGCTTCTCTACCTCGTCGCCGAACGCCCGCGTAACGTCACCGAGTTGACAGAGTTGCTGGATGTGACGCAACCCACCGTCTCTCACCACCTGCGTATTCTGCGTGAGCGCGGCCTGGTGAACGTTAAAAGAGAAGGCACATCAATGTACTACTCCCTGGGCGATCCCCGGATCCTTGAAGCGATGAATATTTTACGAGAGTTTGTGGCCGATCTGATGGCCGCAGAGGCAAGTGCGCACGATCATGCGTGACACACGATACGTAGGACGCGGCATGCATCACGCCTTACGCATTACGTTTGACAGGAGGAATCTGTGAGAAATTTATCGGCGGAGCATACAAATTGGCTTGCTGCGACTTTCGGTGACCGGATGACGACCCGGCCGGTGGAGCGCAAGCTCTACAGCCATGATGTGGGCGAGATGCCGCTCTTAATCAAACCGCTCATCGGCAAACCGATGGCGGGCGCGGTGGTCCAGCCGGTGTCTGAGGCGGAGATTATCGCATTGGTGAAGTGGGCGGCTGTGAATCGGATCCCCCTCGTGCCGCGGGGCAAGGCGACATCGGGTTACGGCGGCGTGCTGCCGGTGAAGGGCGGCGTCGTCATCGATTTTTTCCGCATGGCAAAAATGCTGCGCGTGGACGTTGAAGCACAGACAGTCACACTGCAGCCGGGTATCGTCTGGGAGAACGCGGACCGCGAACTCTCCAAGCACGGGATGACGCTGCGGACCTACCCCAGCAGCTACCCCTCGGCAACGGCTGGCGGTTGGCTTGCCCAGGGCGGAGCGGGGTACGGCTCCTTTGAGGCCGGCTGGTTCCGCGACAACGTCTTGAGCGCACGGGTTGTCCTGGGCGATGGTTCGGTGAACGTGTACAACGGCGATGAGTTGGATATGATCTATGAGGCCGAAGGGATCACCGGGATCATCACCGAGATGACCATCAGGATCATGCCGGAAGTTCCGCTGGACATCCTCTCAATCGGCTGCCCGGACGCGCGCGAGCTGCAGAAATTGCTTGAAGGCTTCCTCGAGTGCGACCTCCCTATCTGGTCGATGCACTTCATTAACCCGCACATGGCTGCGATGAAGAACCAGGCTCCTCCGATGACGCACCAGGGCCATGCGGTGGAAGAGCACGTTGAGCTGCCGGAAACCTACATCACCACGATTGCTGTTCGCGAGAGCGATAGTGAGCTCGTTCGATCAAAACTGGCCGAGCGGATGAGCACCGGCAAGTGCAAGGCTGTTCTGCTGAGCGATGAAATAGCGCAGCACGAATGGGAGAACCGCTTCCGTATCATGACGGTGAAACGGTTGGGACCGAGCCTCGTGCCGGCTGAGGTCGTCGTTCCGCTTTCAGGTCTGGGGGAGATGTTGTCCGAAGTCGAAGCCAAGATCGCGCACCCGGTGGTGAAAGAGGGAATGCTCATCCGCCGGGGACGCAATCCCAAGGCTGAGGCGGAAGTCGTCATCCTGGGCTTTATCCCCGCGGACCAGCGCAAATTGAGCTACAACTTCGTCTTCCCGCTTTCGTTGACTATCGCCGGGATCGCGGAGAAGTTCGGCGGGCGCCCGTACGCCACGGGCCTCTATTACACCAAGATGGCGCCAAAGATCCTGGGAGAGGAGCGCGTCAAAGCGCTGAAAGACTTCAAGGCGAAATCCGATCCCGCCGGCATCCTCAACCCGGGCAAGGTTGTCGGAAACGCTCTCATCAGCAACGCGCTCATCGCCGCCAACGCCTTTGAGGCGCTGCTCCGTCCCTTCGGCAACGCCGTGACCGCCAATGTGGGTGAGAACTTCCCCA
>JAFGHN010000231.1 GCA_016930115.1 Spirochaetales bacterium
GCGCCGTTACGGAAGCCCGGGAAGGCGAACGTGAAGGTTCGCAGGCCGTCGCCGCGCCGGCACTCCCAGTGGACGCCGCCGCCGTCGAATACGACGTCACCGGTCTCCGGGGAAGGCGGGAGCCCCATGGCTCCTCGTGTGAACCAGAGGGTGGGGCCGTGCTCCTCGAAGGTGCCTGCCCGGAAGTCCATCCACTTCACTAAAGCGCGACCTTGATAGCCGATGTCGTAGACGAGAAGAACAATCCCGTACTCGGGGTTCAGGATCTCGTAGTAGTCCCACTCCTTGATCCGCAGGGGCGAGGCGCGGATGCGGCTGCGGTAATAGCGCAGGAGCGGCTTCGTTGCCCATCCGCTTACCGCCAGCCTGCCTCGCGCATCCAGGAGATCTCCGCAACAAGTAATCTGCTGCTGCATGTGTTCCTCCTACGACAATTGTATACGGCGGCCTCGATCCATGATACCATGCTCGTACAGCCCGCAAGAGGAGACGGCCGATGAAACACATCGATGAGAGCTCCCGTCTGATCCGTGCAAGCTTCGGCTCCCGGGAGATGTTCTCCCAGTGGTTCACCTCGGCATTCGGCCTGTACACCTTCTTCTTCTACGAGAGTGTCATTGGCCTGCCCTCCGAGCTCGCCCTCGCCGCCTTTCTTGTGTTCTCCGTTTGGAACGCGATCAACGATCCGCTCGCCGGCTACCTGATGGAGAAGATCAAGATGCCGTGGCAACGGAGGAGGCAGTTCCACCGCTTCCCCTGGATCCTCATCGGCGGCATCCCATGGATCGTCTCGTACCTCGTGATCTTCCTGGTCCCGCTTCGCTGGCATCCCCCGGATGACACCTGGAAGATCTTTGCCTGGTATATCGGATCCCTCCTCCTGTTCGATACGTTTTTTACGGTCCACGACATCAACGCGACATCCCTATTCCCGGTGAAGTTCCGCACACCGCAGGATAGAAGGGCTGTGCAGGGCTGGGGCACGCTCCTGGGCATCCTCGGTCTGGTACTCGCCTTCGTTATCACCGGGATGATCGTTGACCAGAACCATCCCGAGAGCTACCGCCAGGCGGCCTTCGTCTCTTTTGGCGGCGGCTTCGTGCTCTTCGCGCTCATGCTCCCGGGAGCATACGAGAACAAAAGACTTCGGGCGAGGTACGCGCGCAACCAGAGCCTCACCGGCGATGCGGCGCAGCCGTTCCTCACCGTCGCGCGCAAGGTGCTCTCGTGCCGTACCGTTCGCGTGAAGTACCTGTTTTTCTTCGGCTACCAGGCGGCCGTTGCCTTGGTCAACGCGTCGGCGATGTACGTGATCACCTACATCCTTGACGATCCCCAGAACACGTCCCTGCCTCTCATCATGGGCGCCATGCTCGTGGGCGCGCTGATCTCTACTCCGTTGTGGGTTGCGATCTCCCAAAGGGTGAACGACAACAAGAAGATGAGCATCTTTGCCGGGTTGCTGATGATCGTCTCCTTCGTGCCCATGATATTCGCGGTGACACGGTGGCAGTGGGTGGCCACGCTTGCGCTTTTCGGCGTGAGCCTGGGCGGGCAATGGTTCATGGACCCGCCCACCATGGGCGATGTCCTGGATGATGCGGCGGTGCGGACAGGCAAGCGCGAGCAGTCCATCTACTACGGTTTCCAGACCTTCATCACGCGATTCGGCGAGGCACTCAAGGCGGCAACGATCGCTGTGGCCCATATCGCCACGGGATTTGTGGAAGGCGCGCCCACCCTTGCCGCCCAGCAGGCCGTAAACCCCGGCGGTTGGAGGCTCGTGATCTTCGGCATCCGGGTGCACACGGCAATCGTGCCGGCGGTCCTGGTGGCAGTGACCACGATCATCTTCTGGCGCAGGTTCGACTTGTCGCCCGAGAAGACCGCTCTTAACCGCAAGAAGCTGGAAGAAATGGGGATATAGCTCAATGACAGGCATACGGAAACGGGTGGCCGTCATCGGGTCCGGGATGGCCGGCCTCACGGCCGGCGCCTACCTGGCCAGGGAAGGTCATCGGGTGGTGGTCTACGAGCAGTACCCTGAGCCGGGCGGCGTGACCGCCACCATACGGCAGGATGGGTTCTCCTGGGACCTTGGCCCCCTCATCCTCGAGGGATTCGGACCGGACGAGCCCGGTTCACGCATCCTTAAGGAGATCGGCGTGCCGGAGCAGCGCGTTCGGGACATGGTGACCGAACCATGCGATAGGGGCATCATATTCCCCGATTTCGCGCTCTGGCGGCCCGTCGAATACGAGGGAGCGCTCTGGCGAAAAGACCGGCTCAAGTCGCTCTTTCCGGATGACAGCCGGGGGCTGGACCGATACTACCGGTTTTACCTGCAGATGGAGCGACTTGCGTCTCTCAACCGTCGATCCCAGATGCGCGGCGAGCGGGCGGGATTGGCGGACCGTCTGCGGATGGCGATGAGCTACCTGCCCGTGAAGCGCTTTGCCTCTCTCTCCGCGGCTGAGCTGATGGAGGGTTTCTTCTCCTCCGAAAAGCTCCGCGCCGTGTTCACCGGCATCCTGGCGGACCTCATGGTCACGCCCGACGAGTTCCCGGCCCTGGGCGTGCCTTTGCTCAACCCGGAATCAGCTTTCGACGCGCGCATCGTCGAGCAAGGCGGGCTGCCGAAGCCCCCGTCGGTGTACCGCTGCATCCGAAACGGTTGCGGAAGCCTTGTGAGCGCCGCGCACGACGCCCTCGCCGCTGCCGGCGGAGTGGTGCGAACCTCGGCAGCGGTCACGCGGATCTCAACCGATAGCGGGACGGCTACCGGGGTCGTGGTGGACGGGAAGAGCGAGCCCGCCGACCTCGTGGTTTCCACCGCTGGTGCGCGAGAGACGTTCTTCGACCTCCTGGGGGCCGATAGACTAACAAAGGAGTATCGATCCGTCATCGATGGTCAGGTGCAGATGGAATCGGTCTTCATGGTCCACCTCGGAGTAGAGCGGGAGCCGGCTCAGCCGTCGGCCCTGGGCTACTACTACGGGACGCACGAGGTGGGGAGAGCCGTGAGTGAGATACGCTCGAGCCGCTACCATGACGGGGCGGATGGGTTCCTGATCTACATTCCATCCCGTCACTCCCCGGCGATGGCTCCGCCCGGATGCCATGCGGTCACCATATACACCGTGGCACCCAATGCGATCGAAGGCGGCGACTGGGAGCAGCTTAAGGAGCAGTATGCCGACCATCTCGTGGCCTGCGCGGAGAAGTACGCCCCCGGCCTCGCCGCTGCCACGCGTACCCGGGTCATTCTCACGCCCGCGGACTTCCGGCGCCGCGTGCGCCAGCACCACCATTCCTTCGGCGGCATCGCTCCGGTGAGAGGCCGGCCGAATCCGGGCTTCCGGACGCCTGTGCGGAACCTCTGGTTCATCGGATCGCAGAGCGAGAGCGGCGGCGGCGTCCTCGGCGTCATGCAGGGCGCTCGCGCTGCGGTGAGGGTAATGCGCGAGGCATAGCCGCCGCGGCGCTGCGGTTCGCGCCGGACTTCCTCGGCTTCCCCTGCCCGCGCCCGCATCGGCGCACCTCCCTCACCACCTTGAGGCGCTTGATCGCCCCGTAATCCCACTTGTAGACCAGGGCCGGCTTGGGTGTAAATCCGATGTAGCCGTCTCTATCAACCCGCGGCCGATCCTCCTTCCGGACCAGATCGTAGAAATGGCCCGAGGGGAAGACCGGCGGGTCATGCCGCCGGAGGCATAGGGCTGGATGATGTCATAGGCCCCCTTGTCCAGCGCCATCTTAAACACGTTGATTTCGGGCACGCTCTCGCCGCCGGTCCCGGCATGATCACGTGTGTCTGGTTGGCATCGACCATAATAGCCATACACCGGCCGAACTGCATGTGGTCGCGCATCACGTTGTTGGTACGGCAAATCTCCCACTCGTTGGGCAGTTACTCCGGCTGGAATGGGTAGGGGAAGGGGAGCTCCACAAGTCTTGAAATCACCAGATGCGAAAAACTTCGATTATGTATGGATTTACAATCTGCAGCCGCCATCACAGGGTGGGTTTCTCGATGTGCCCACAAAAGACCCTTAAAATGCAACGGGCAGTATTATGACTTATAGATATTGCCAGGAGGCTCTCCACTCACGATTGAGTGAGCACCACCGGCAGTCTCTTAGGTCTTTTGGCTCTGACCGCGTCAATAAAACCAAGCTCTTTTCGTATGACCTGCTTGTAGAGAAATAGAAGCGCGTTCAATGCCTGGTTTTGCGTGGACGCGCTGACACGTTCCTGTTGCGCAAGACGACTCAAAAAAGTCTGCACTTCCGCTGCGCGCATTTTCCTAGTATGTTTCTTCTGATGAAAGAGTATGAATCGCCGCACCCGGTACACGCGGGACTTTTCCGTGCGGGCGGCATAGTGCTTCACTCGTAACGCGGCACGAAGCCGATCCAGCAATTTGGTGCTTTCCGGCGTTATTTTTGTATCCGCATGCAACGGTGAACAACAGGGATTCGGAAATTGATTCAATAAACCGGCAAGAATGGGACACCTGCGACAATCAATCGGCATTTCCGCGCCATTTAGCCCAATACTCGGGCGTTTTTGCTATAATGAGAAGGACGTTGCCGCATTTTCGCGGCATAGCGCCCTTTGTTAACCTGCCATATGCGGATAAAGAGTATTTGCGGAAGCTATACTCGTTATCGCAGTATACTCATTAGTTATGTGGACTTCTTCGGCGCGGAGAGAAGAGGAGTAATGAGACTATTGAGAGAGATAGACCTGCTTACGCAGCAAGTTCCGCGAATTTTGCTGACAGGAAACCACTTTTCATTTAACCCATGATCACTTGGGAACAGGTGGATCATCCGCGCGGAGACCGGTCCGATCGCCTAGCGGTATTCGGGATCTCGGGTACGCAACCGACGAAGCTGCGGTATGGTGCGTCGGGGACGTTCTTCGAAGAGAGCGGGGATCCTTTTGCGCAACCTAAGTTTTGTGTTGGGAAAATGCCACGGCGCAAAAATGCATTCCTTCGCGCACCGGAATGCTACTACCTTCCGCAACAATTCTGTCCCGCCCCTGGAAGAAATGGCGGATCTAAACCTAGAGGTGTGTAAGTTCTACATCTATATGTTCTGACCTTCGAAATTGATTCCACCGATTCGAAATCTTCTATGGCCGATTCAACTGTGAAAACTGAGATACCGCAATGTTCGTCTTGCGGTATCGCTTACCGAGGTCATAATAGCTAGATTTTATACAGAATCTTATCGCTATCACCCGTTGACGGTCACGAAATAAATGGAGACGATGAATTCAGTGTGTCCTGACAACTTGCGCGTCATATTGTCCATCCCGAAGGGTATCGCGCTTTGTGGCGCTCATGGTTTCACTCCGCTGCGACTTATTTCTGCATAATGCACAATTACGGGCCGAACTCTATCGCGTATAACCTCATTTCCGCATGGTTTGAGATTCAGAGTAGTCAAAAATTGCCGCCCTGTTAATTATGGTACATAACCTCCAGATACGGTTTGAAAGACGTCGCTTCACTCGAGTTGAAATAGGGGTAGCCGTAGTTGTCGTCGCTTTCGATGAGTATTCCGTTGTTTGCCGACTCCCCCGTGTGCCACGCCTTCACGAAAGCCGTCGCGTTTATGCCGTGCCAAATGTACGCTTCCTGAAACTGATTTCCCGGTATCGTAACCAAAGGCTCGCCGGATGTGGGTTGAGTGCCCCAGGTAATCGTAGATTCATCCCAGCTCGATAATACGAGCGCAAACCGAAAATCCTTGTCGGCAATCCACCCGTTCTGGCCGATCATGTAAATCCATAAGATGGCATTATCTATCTCCGAAACGGCGGCAAGCCCCGCCAGATCGAACTTGATGTACGACCTGTATGTATAGCCGTTCATGGTGGTTCCTCCAACATACAGAGAGCTCGTCGAACCGAAGTTTCCGGATATTTCGTTGCTAACGACGTGGGCGTCTTCCGAGGCTGCACAATTTGCCGAGAAGACTTCCGCCGAGACGGAAAAAACTTTCGTCGAGCCGTTTTCCGCAGTAACAGTGTAATTCACCGGATTGGTGAAATCCTGCGCAATCCCGCCCAAAGGATCAATCGTCGCGGCCGGAGATATGGTGATAGTCGGAACGAGGGCCATGACATCGGTACCCGCGGGCAATGAAATATAAACATCCGAGCCTTCTATCGCTCCCTCCAGATCGATGGGCAGGTTCGCGTTCTGGGCGGTTTCGAAAATGAATGACGTTATTTCCTTGGCGCTGGACAACAGCACCTCGAAAACGGCGGTGACTGTTCTGTCTGAATCCATGATGAGCGTGACCGGGTTGGTGGCTCCTGTCAGATCTCCCTGCCAGCCGCTGAAACCCCAGCCTGCCTCGGGTATCGCCGTGAGCACCACGGAGCTACCCTCGGCATATTCCGTCTCGTCCGGCTCTCTGCTCACGGTCCCGCTGCCCGTGACGTTTACCGAGAGCGAATAGTCGCTCCCAGGAAGTGTTTCCATCCATTTGCACCCGGTCAAAGCGATGACTGCAAGCACAATTACGAACCACACCAGTTTTTTCACGTTCGACCTCCCTGCAGGTTTACGGTTGCGTTTTCGTCCCAATCGGTAAGTCACGCATTCTCGATTCAAAATTGTAAATTGGCGGGATGACCTTGTCAAACATGTGAACACAGGTTTTCCACGTGTGTTCTGCAAAACAGAAATCTTCAAGAGGGGGCACGGTAATGAAGCGCCCACCCCAGCCTTTACTCGTTCCACTTTCCGTGTAGACAAACTGCATCTTACGGGTTGCGATTCCATTTTTCTCGAGTAGGTACGCTGAGAAAGCCGTGTAGTCCTTATAGTTTCCTTTCCTGTACTTCAGCATTTCTGTTGCATTAAAACTGCGGTTTGAACCTTACAACTCCCGTCTATTGCCTCATTGATAAGGCCCGAAAAAAAATTTCATGAACCATGCAACTTTTCCAGGATTGTCAAGAAAATGGACGGCATCGTTTATCGTCCTGATATCGTCATAATCACGGATCAATTCGGGAGGCGTGTCATGGATAGTTGCACATCCGAGCAGAGTCCCAGAAACGACTATTATTTCTAATCGTTTTATGGATGGCTCTGAGTCAAAAGATTGGTGAATTTCAACGATATTATCGCGCGCATGGCAGAAGCACTCATGACGCCGCTTACCGTAAGAGGGTACGGATGGCGGCCAGGTTCGATGGTATCGATCCGGAATATTGCGTTTTTTTGGTCCGGGTTCCTACGGCAAGGCGGTAACCTCACTCGGAAAGGATCAATACCGGCGTCTTGCGACCATTATCGTGAGTCCGTTACGCTACTCTGTCAATGATTTCCGCGGCAGGGCTGCCCTCATGGAGCGTTACGACTACCTCCGCTCGGCCTTTCCCTGATCGTAACTCGACGAACCAAGCTTTGCGCACGGTCTGTTAGTCGCTTTTCATGCCGCCGATATAAATAACTCGGATATCTCTCATGTTGGTGCTGGTGCTGCCCGTAGAGATAATATCTTTGAGCCTGTTCAACACGAATTCCGAATTGTGGTTATTCAACTCGGCGTACAGATCGATTCTCTCTTCCTGTATGCGGCTCATTGTTTCACCGTCAGCGATAGCACCGGCGGTATCCGTTGGACCATCGGTACCATCGGAATCCACCGAGCCGATCACGATATTCTTGCTTCCATCAATTATCGCGGCCGCCGCTAATACCAGTTCTTTGTTGCGGCCCCCGATGCCTGTCGATTTTCCTATCGGAACCACCGCTTCACCTCCCAAGAGCAACACACAAGGAGGTTTGAAGGGCCGGCCAAATACTTCGATTTCCTGGGCGATGTTGGCGAGGAACTCGCCCATCGGTCTGGCCTCGATGTCGTTCATCGTAGTTGCGAGAATCGAGGCGGTTATTCCGAGCTTCTCCGCTGTTCTTTGCGCAGCTTCAAGTAAATATCCGGGATGCATGACACGGAATTCCATATAATTGCACTGTTTCTTGTCATCGTCCGCC
>JAFGHN010000232.1 GCA_016930115.1 Spirochaetales bacterium
AACATCCAGGCGTTTTCCGCGGGCTCGGCGGTATCAAACGCGAGAAAGACGTGGCCGGGGGATGTCATGATAGCGGTCGAAACGCCGGAGGATTCGAGAAGAGAGGCGAGCAGCGCGGTTGAGTCGTCACAATCTCCCGCCCTGATATGGAGCGTGGTCCGCGGAAATCGTACGGTATCGATCACCTCGGCCTTGCCGAGAATGCGTGAAAAGGGTGAATCGGGATCTTCAATGTACTCGATCCGATAGGTACCAAGCGCATCGCAGATTTTTGCCGCTCGCACCATCTTGGGCGGCAGACCCTGATACTCGGCGTCGACGCTGCTCAACACCCTGTGAGCAAAGGACGAGACGACGCCTTCATTCGGCATGATAAACGACGCGAGTTTTGCCGATTCATCCCAGGTGAGCGCGGTGTTTCTGTAGAGCGTCACCGTCACCGTTTTTGACACGGCCTGTTCTTCTCCATTCGATACATACCGGCCCTCCACGGCGGCCTGAATCGGCAGGTCTTCCTGGAGGCCCAAGACTTCACCGTTAAACAGCGCAAAAAGCGGTACGGCAATCTGTTCGTCGTTTTCCAGGGACTCGACAGGCCCGCTCGACGCCGGAAAATCCATATATTTTCTGATGTACAACGATATTTCCAGATCGCGGATCGGCCCCCCCGTAGTGTTCTTGACCACGGCGGTTCCCACCGGCCGGGTGCGGTAGGAAAGCATCGATGACGGGAAGAGATTGTCCATGTCGACTTCCACGATACGCGCCGGTTTTTGCGGTGTGGCAGGGGTTGTGCTGCGCAGCTGATAAGTCCGCATGAGGTCCTCCATCGCTTTCCTTGCCTCATCGTCGTCGGGCGCGAGCATGAGGATCTGCTCATAGACCCTCAAGGTGCTCATGTACTGCATCTGTGCCGAGGCAGGTCCGAGCCGGTCCAAGAGCGCGAGGGTCCGTTCGGTTTCGGCCGCCGCCTGCAGCTTGAGCACTTCGGTTTGGAGCTGCGAGAGATGAGCCGCCGCATCATTGTCGTAGGGATCTACCGTCAGGACTTCCTTCCAGGCTGCAATCGCGAGCTCAATTGCGCCGCGTTGCGCGTAAAGCTCAGCCTTATTCCGCAAGACCTCCGCATTCCTGGGGTTTCTTACTACTGTCTCGTTGAGCGCAAGAATCTCCGCATCATCCACCGTGCTCATTATGCCGTGCGTCGAGCTCCAGTCTGTGTCGAGAAACCTGAAGATGCGCCTGCCGTAGAAATCGACGATGTAGAGGTAGCCCCGGGCGGGGTCAAAGGTTATCGCCATGTTGTTGGGCAAGCTTTCGGGTTGCGGCAGGGCGAGCTCGTTCATCTTCCAGATCAGTATCCCCTCTCTTGAGTATTTCCTCAGCTCGAAGCCGCCGGCGCCTTGCACGAAAAGCAGGAAATTACCGTCAGGAAAAACAAGCGCATTCATCGGCATGAGGTAATCCGTTGCGGTGGTTATGGGCGTGATGGCGTCCAGAAGCACCCCGTCCTTTGTGTGTATTTTGAAACGTCTTTCCGTTACATCCCAGGACCAGATGTTTCCTTCCGGCCCGCTGCCGAGAAAATAGACGTAGGAGGAGGGGCTGGTTTTCAAATTGAGCTTGCGGCGGCCTTCGCTGTCGATGGCGTAGGTCTCCTGGCTCGTCATATCGAAGGCGACGATTGTACCGTCATGCAGTACGGCGAACGGTCCAAATACATCCATCCCCAGATTGATCGGCTCAAATATGTCCGACCCGTCGACAAGCCGTTGCACCTGTCTTCCCATCGAAGGCCTCAAATACATGGTGTCCGCCGGAGTCAGATACACCCCGCCGGCAAAGGTGTAATTACCCCTTTCCATCAGCTCCCGGCCGATGGTGCGGACAACGTGCATCTCAGAATCGAGCTCCGTTACAAAACCGCCAAAGGCCAGAAGCAAATTCCCGTTACCTTTTACCGCGGCGGACAAAGCGGCGGTTGAGCTGACCTGGACGGGCGCCAGCCCGGGAACCGAAGAAAGCAATACGTCAGTGGGAAGCACATCGAGTATTTTGGGAGGATCGCGCCGGCGTCCGGCAAACCCGTCGGTATAGGTATTCCACAGAGACGCAAAAATGTTTGCGATAAATCCGATGCTTTCCTCCCTGAACACGCCGAGAAAAGACATCGATTGCTCCACGCCGTTCTTTTCTATCTCGAATACACCGGCCGCATCGTTATCGAGGGATGCGACAATCTCCAGGTTGTAGTCGGACCGCCCGGCGCTCTTGCCGTATTGGACGTTGAAGTACGCGCCGTACCGGCGGTTTGCAAGGACGGCCGCGCGGGTCAGCACATCCTCAACCATCCTTCTGTTTTCGGGAGTATCCGGGGCAATGAGCGGAGGCGCCACATGGATCATATCCAACGGGGCGGCTTGAAAAATCACAGCAAGCGCCAACAGCACCAGGAACAACGGCTTTTTCATCGGTTTCTCCTGCGTCTATCCGTATCGCGGCAGCGTGGGTGCATCATCGTGGGGTGGTGAGCTTCACCGGCAATTATACAGCTCCGCCTATCAAAAGCCAACTTGAGCGGCGGCACGCGCGTCAACACTTGGTCCGCGGCGCATGTGTCAGCCCGCGGCCGGCGGCGCACGTGTCAGCCCGCGGCCGGCGGCGCACGCCGTCGGGCCTTGATGAAGAATTGATATACCAACTATAGTCAGGGATGGTTTCCGCCCTGCGGGTTGCCGGAACGGCGGGCAGCAGGGCAAGCACCGGCACCGGCCGGTCAAGGATGGCACCTGTCAACGGACGGAGGATTTGAAATGAGCGTCGTTTCTTCACTACTCGCGGATGTTCCGCTTCCCAAAGTATGTCCTGTGCGGCAGAAATTCGACGTGACGGCTATAGACGATCCGGCGCGCGAATGCCGGTTGAAACTGGAAGAGAAGGGTGTTCTCGACAATGTGGAAAAAGGGATGACCGTGGCCGTCACCGTGGGGAGTCGAGGTATTGAAAACCTGCCGCTTTTCGTGAAGTGCACGGTGGAGGCGATCAAGTCCCGGGGCGGCAAACCCTTCCTCTTTCCGGCAATGGGAAGCCATGGTGGCGCTACCGCCGAGGGCCAAAGGCTGATGCTCGAAGGCATGGGTGTGACCGAAGCCTCTGCCGGAGCGCCGATCCGGTCAACCATGGAAGTGGTCAAGATCGGCACGTCATCCGTCGGTCTTCCCGTCCATCTCGATAGATACGCAAGCGAGGCAGACGGCATCGTGGTCATCAACCGGGTCAAGCCGCATGTTTCCTTCCGTGGCCGCTATGAGAGCGGCATTATGAAAATGCTCGCCATCGGCGCCGGCAAACAGAAAGGCGCCGAAACCTGCCATGACGCGGGGTTCGGGTCGATGGCTGAGAACATCGAATCGATCGGCCGGGCATTCCTGGCAAACGCGAACGTTCTTTGGGCTTTGGCGCTCCTGGAAAACTCAAAACATAAGACAAGCAGGATCGAGGTATTGCGGGCCGATGAGATAGCCGGTAAAGAGCCGGCGCTCCAGGAGGAAGCGAAACGGCTTTCGGCGAAGTTGTACTTCGATCAACTCGATGTGCTGATTATCGACGAAATCGGCAAAGACATCGGCGGGACCGGCCTCGATACCAATGTGGTCGGCAGGTACACCACGCCTTACATCACCGGTGGGCCGGACATAACGAGGATCGCCACTTTGGACTTGACGGAAAGGTCCCACGGCAACGCCAACGGCGTCGGAATCGTTGATTTCACCACCCGCAGGCTCTTTGATAAGATGGATTTTGAGCAAACCTACCCCAACTCCCTCACTTCCACGGTGCCTGCGACGGTCAAACTGCCGATGGTATTGCACAACGACAGGGAGGCGATCCAGGCGGCGATCAAGACTTGCAATATCGCGGATAAGAAGGCTGTCCGTCTCGTCAGATGCAAGAACACGAATTCACTTGAACGGATATTCGTCTCCGAAGCGCTTCTGGACGAAGTCAGCGCAAGCGGCAATCTGGAAATCGACGGTACTCCCACCGCAATGCAGTTCAACGCCGAGGGAAATCTATTCTAACAGGCTGCCAATAGCGGCGAGCCGCCTACGCGCCCGCGGTCGCACGACGGCCGCCGGCGTCTCTACAGGGGAAAACGCACTCCAAGGCTGAGATCCGGCCACAACCCCAAGGGAAAGCTCACCTTCCTCTGGGCGAAACTCTCTCCGTCCCAAAAAAACGGCACACCGCCGCCGACCCTCAGGAATGCGTCAAGGCGATCGGCTACGTGGTAACCTCCCTCCACGGAGACGCCGAAAGCGATCTCGCCCTCGGCAGGCTTGATGAAGATGAGCCGCGCGTCGGGGACCCCCACGCGCGCACTGAGTTGGAACCTGTTATCCGGCGGGAAAAAATAAAAAACGACGAACGTGTCCGCAGTCAGCAGAAACGTTCCCTGGAGGCTGAACAGCGAGGACCCGATATCCGCCGAAAACCCCACTGAGGTGAACGGGCGGTACTCGACGCCGAGCCGCAGACCGAGGTCCCAGGTGACGGTAATTGTTATTTTCAAGGGATGAAAATCGTTGCTCTGCGCATGAGCGCCGGCTCCGGTACAAAACAATATCAAGAGCATACAGAGAAAGGCGACTGTTCTTTTGTTTTGACCATGACTTTTCATCATCTGTCTCCTCTACTGCTTGATCCGGCGCTGCCGCCGACGGCAGCACGGCGACCGGGAGCTCCCGGTGGTCTTACCTGCATTGCATCACGGCCCGGCTCAAAAGCAACTCCTTCTGGTAAATATGATATAGTTGCACCATGCGTGCAATGGTGCTCGAGAAACCGGGAGAACTGTCGCGCTCGTCGCTTCACATGAGAGACATACCGGTGCCTGAACCGGAAGAAGACGAAGTGCTCCTCCGGGTTCTCTCCTGCGGTATCTGCCACACGGACCTCCACACCATCGAAGGGGAGATCAATCCTCCGTCCCTGCCGATTGTACCGGGCCACCAGGCGGTAGGCGAGATAGTAAAAACTGGAAGCAAGGTACAACGTACGGTTATGGGAACAAGAGTAGGCACTACCTGGGTGAGAAGGGCGTGCGGAAGGTGCAGGTTCTGCCGTGATGGAAAGGAGAACCTCTGCGAATCGATCGAGTTCAACGGGTTCCACAAGGACGGGGGATACGCCGAGTACATGACGGCGCCTTATGATTACGTCTACCCGCTTCCCGAAGCGTTCGACGACGCGAGCGCCGCGCCGCTTCTGTGCGCCGGAATTATCGGCTACCGTTCGCTCCGCCTCTCTGAGCTGGAAGCGGGGAAA
>JAFGHN010000233.1 GCA_016930115.1 Spirochaetales bacterium
CGTTCCGGTGATTGTGGGTATCACCCTTGATGTGGCCGGTGTTGTCGGGCTGCTTGCCGGCGGATTGACCACCGGATTTACCCTTGCGGTCATGCTGAATAACGCAGGCGGCGCATGGGACAATGCTAAGAAGTTCATAGAAAAGGGCAACCTGGGCGGCAAGGGCAGTCAAGCTCATAAGGCGGCCGTAGTCGGCGATACAGTCGGGGATCCCTTCAAAGATACCTCAGGGCCTTCGCTCAACATCCTCATCAAGCTGATGACGATGGTTTCGGTCGTAATGGCGGGGCTGACGGTTGCTGTAAATCTGATCTAACAGGCTGACAGTGACGGGCGGGAAGCGGTCCAGCCGGACTGCTTACCGTTCAATTCTTGATTTTAAACAGGGGGCGCGGAAGCGCCCCTTTGCTTTTTGCGACGACCTGACCTTGGAGCCCTGTCTCCGTTACTTCCGTTTCTTCTCAAACCACTTCACCGCGTAGTCAACGCAGAGCCGCTGTGAAAAGAGCTGGCACCTCCCGTAGCCGACATCGCCTGTCTTTACGCTGTCCTTGTTGTCCCGTACAAAGTCCCTGCCGAGGGCCTCGAAGTCATCGCTGTCATAGTCGATGTCATCATACTGTTTCCACCGCCGGTGCCCGTCCACGATGACCGGCGAGCCGCAGCGTATCTGCTTTTTCCCGGCATACTGCGCGCGCACCTCCGCCAGGTGCAGCGAGGTATTCGAGTCGTGACCCGCACCGAGGAGAAGCACCCGGCCGTCCATATCATATATTCTCGCGAGGGGTGACGTTTCACCCAGGCCGCAGTCAAGTTCGTGGTCCCTGGTGATTTCAATGCATTTCTCTCCCCACGCCGCGAAAGAGACTTGCGGATGCTTGCTCCTGACAACGTGGGGAAGCGTTCGGAACAACTCGGCGACGCGACCGATTCCCCGTGTAGGCGTCAAGGCGAAATCAAATGCCGGCATTGTCTCTCTGATTGCATCCCACCAGCTCTCCGGTACCGGCGGGTTTACCCACCCCGAAGGATCCGACAGATCGCCGGAATGTGCCGGCATGACGATGTTGCCGTACGGGCGGACCATTTCCATCAGCGCCGTGATAAGCGTTTGAGCGCCGCCACAGACCCATCCGAGGGAGCTCAATGAAGTGTGTACGATGACGGTCATCCCCGGTTCGAGCCCGACAGCGACAAGGTCTCTCTTCAACCATTCCAGGGTAACAGGTCCGCGGTTTGACCGGCCGATAATCTCTTTTTCGCGCATGGTGGTTCTCACAGCACCAGATCGCAGGCTTCCAGCGGCATCCAGTGTTCGTCTTTCCCGTCGCATTTCACGTTGCAGCCGATCGGGTTGGTAAGTTTTACGCTGATTTCCTTGCCGGCAAGGTGTTCCTCCAGGGCGTTTTCCAGATCGTTTACTGTTGCGCGGTGCGATTCCTTTGGGTTACCCAGCGCAACTTCCTGTGTAGCATCGTAGAGATACTTCCACGGGAACTTATGTTCCTTCATTCGTGCTACCATGTGATCAAAATCGTCTTCAACATAGGTATTCCGGCTGTTTGCATTAATTCCTGCGAAAGCAACGCCCTTGGAAGCGTATTTTTCAACCGTTTTCCTTGTCACTCCCTAAAGTAAAGACATTTAGCCGAATTGGCAAATCGAGCGGCGGCATGCCGGATCGTTTTTGTTGACGGCTCTCTTTACCGGCGGTAGCTTGTTGTGATGAAGATCCATCAGAGAACGTACGCGGCCTCTGCGGCCGGAAGAATACTTCTGGCGGTCCTCAGCATGTTGACCGCCGGAACGGTATACGCTGAAACCGGCATAACGGTCTTGAACGGCATCCCCGGGCCCGAAGACATAGTGATCGACAATTACCACGATTTCCCCCGGTTGCTCGTTTCTTCTACGGACAGACGGTACGGCGCGGTTGCCGGTGAGATTTATGAAGTGGTAATCGATACCGGACTCATCCGGCCTCTCAAACGGACCGGGGAACCGGAAGGTCTCGTGTTCAATCCGCATGGGCTCGACATCGTGGAAGAAGAGAAAGGCCGCATTCTACTCTACGTCATAACCCACTGGGAAAACAATGAGGGCGAGAAACACGCGGTGGTGAGGTACCGGGTGTTCCCGGACAGGCTTTTCTTCGAGCGCCTGTACAGCGACGACCTGCTTGCCTCACCAAATGATCTTGCGGCGCTTCCTGACGGCACGATCTACGTCAGCAACGATAGCTCCGCCGGCGGCGGGATGTTTGAGATGGCCCTTGGCTTGAAGCGCTCCAGTGTTGTCTACTTCAACGGCGAGGCGTGGTCCGTCGCCGCCGGCAAAATAGCCATGGCAAACGGTATCGAAGCCTTTCCCGGTGTGGTATACGTTTCGGCCACCAGGGAAAACAGGGTATATGCATTCGACCGCCGGACTTCCGGTGAATTGACGGAGAAAAGAGTCCTGGCGCGTATCAAGGGTCCTGACAATATCTCGGTTTGGGGCGAGTATCTTATTGTCGCCGGCCACGCGAAAACAATTGCTCTTGCCCGTCACCTGAGCGCTTCCGGAAACCCGCCTCCGAGCCCGACAGCGATCCACAGTATCAACCGACGCACGGGAGAAACACGGCTTGAGTTTTCGGACGCGGGTAACATCATCAGCGCCGGCTCGGTCGGGGTGGTTTTTGACGGCCACCTGTACGTCGGTCAGATCATGGATCCTTTTGTGGTTTCGCTGCGGCTTGAGTAGCCGCTACGCGAATACCGGTTTGACGGCTTTTGCGATATCGGAGACGATGGTCCAAACGAGCTCTTGATCTGCGTCGGTTGACGCAGGTCCGATAAACGAATCAAAACCCATCTCTTTCGCCGTCCTGACGCGTCGGGACAGATGGGAAATCGAGCGGACTTCACCCGCAAGGGTAAGCTCGCCCGCGGCCGCCGTCTTTGAGCTTACCGGTATGGAAGTGCGCGCCGAGTACAGCGCGAACGCCAGTGGCAGCTCGATACCCACTTCACCGATCCGGAGCCCTCCGGCGACATTCACGTAGATGTCCTGGTCGGAAAACCTGAGGGAGAGGTGTTTCTCCAGAATCGCCGCGACCCGTGAGACCCTGCTCGAGTCTATCCGGTCTGAGAAAACCCTTGAAATGGCTCCCTTGGCGGGCACCACCAGGGCCTGGATTTCTATCATCAGTACCCGCGATCCTTCATAGACCGGGGCTACAACGATTCCGGGCGGTGTTTCGTTTTCCCGCTGGACGATAAACAGTGAGGCAGGATTCTTCACCTCCTGGAGGCCTCTCGCCGTCATCGTGAAAAGGCCCACCTCATCCACCGGGCCAAAGCGGTTCTTCGACGCTCTCAGGATTCTGAGCTCCGACTCGGATTGATCGAAATAGAGGACCGTGTCCACCATGTGTTCTATCAGTTTCGGCCCGGCGATCGATCCCTCCTTTGTGACATGAGCAACGAGAAAGACCGGACAGCCGCGTTCCCTGCAGTAGCTGATTATTTCATAGCAGCAGTATTTGATCTGGTTGGGTGTGCCCGGGACGTTCCCCAGCTCCGGGGAAGTGAGGGTTTGGATCGAGTCGACAACGACCAGCACCGGCTTGAGGTTTTGCAGGCTGCGAAGGATACTTTCAAGATCGGTTTCACAGAGGACTTCAACGGAGTTTTTCCCGATACCCAGCCGGTCCGCCCGGGTCTTGAGTTGGGCGGCCGATTCCTCGCCGGTGACATACAGTATTCTGCCCGCGCCGCGCTGCCGCGACGTGGCGCCCTCGACGGCCGCCGCGAGCGTTTGCCCCCGCGGGGCGTCGCCGCCGGCCGCCCCCGCCGCAACCTGGAGCATCAGCGTCGATTTCCCTATTCCCGGCTCGCCCCCTATCAGCACCGACGAACCGCGGACCAGTCCGCCGCCGAGCACCCGGTCGACCTCACCGATGCCCGAGCTCGAGCGCTCGCCGCTGTCGGCGGAGAGTGACTCAAGCGGAATCGAATCGGTGCCGCGCGGGCGGTCTCTCCCGGCGGCCTGTCTTGCGCGAGAGCCGCCGGCGCTCTCCACAAAGGTATTCCACTCGCCGCATTCGGGGCATCGTCCGGCCCACTTTGATTCTTCATGACCGCACTGCGAACAGATAAATACGGTTCCGGCTTTTGCCATACAGTTATGGGTACCTCTAAAAACTGGAAGTTTGACATCGCCACATACGAAAAACCACCATTGTTTAGCGCCTTGCGTGCTAAAGCCAGCATCGCAAGGTGGGTTTTTCGATGTGCCCTTATGTATACTGCCTGACCGCGCAGCAAACTTCAACTGGCCCCGGTTGCTTGATTCGCGGTAGTTTCTCCTGTATCGTTTACATAGTGTCAGACTACCGGGACGATAGAGATTTCAAAAACGAACCCGTCGAATGGCGCGAGCTGAAGGAGTTCGTCGTCGAACAGCTGAAGCGGGCCGGGCA
>JAFGHN010000033.1 GCA_016930115.1 Spirochaetales bacterium
GGCAGGCAGGCAGGCAGGCGTCGTTTCGCAGCATTTGACACTTCCTCTTGCATCGGAAATAGTAGAGGCTATGCCGGGTTCTGAAATAAGCCGTCACATAGAAGAGTTGGCGGGGCTCATCATCGCAAGCAAGGCTACCGGCTCCTTTACGGGTGCCGGAATTTCGACCGAGAGCGGCATCCCGGATTTCAGGGGTCCGCAAGGCATGTGGAAAACGATGCGTCCTATTGAGCTCTCCGATTTCCTGCAGGACCCGAAAGCCCGCAGAGAATACTGGCGACGGCAGCTGCAAAGCTACCCTCAAATGCGGGACGCCCGGCCTAACGAAGGCCACCGGGCGCTTGCGCGTCTCTACAAAGCCGGCTATTTGAAGACGGTGATCACTCAGAATATCGACGGTCTTCATCAGAAAGCAGGCATCCCGGATGACGACGTCATCGAATTGCACGGGACCAACGCGGTGATAGCCTGTCTGAATTGCGGGTGCCGTTACTCCTGGGAAGAGATACTCCCCTTTTTCGATGATCTGCAAAGGCCTGACAGCCCGCGCTGCGACTGCGGCGGCTGGCTCAAGCCTGCGACGATTTCCTTTGGTCAGGCCATGCCGATAAAGGAAACCGAGGCCGCCTTTGCACAAGCCGCCCGGATGGACGTGCTGCTGGTGATCGGCTCTTCCTTGCAGGTGTATCCGGCCGCTGGAATACCGGGTGAGACCGCGCGCAACGGCGGCTCCGTGGCGATCATCAACGCCGAACCGACGGTACAGGATTCCCTGGCCAAGTTTGTGCTTCTTGGTCGGGCCGGGCAGATCTTGAGCGCACTCGCAGCGCGGGTCATCGGCAGCGAACCTGAATCATCTACCTGCTCATCAAGTCCCGCAGATTCTGTTTGATGATTTCAATCAGCGTCCTTTCGGCAATTCCTGATCTCGACGACAATTCCCGGTAGATCTTCATGATGTCATCGCCGTGCGGCTCACCTCCAAGGACCCAGGGAACGCCCGTGGGATTGTCAGTCTCCGCGAAGATCCGCTCGGCCGGTAGCCGCGCATAAACACGCGAACCCGTGAAAATATCGGGCCCGACGGTGAAAGAGCAGCCTGCGTCGAGATATCCGTCTATCAACGTTTCCGGGCCCGAATACCAGTGGATAATCGCGTTCGTTATCCGATGCTCTCGGAGCATTCGGAGCACTTCATCCTCCGCCCCCTTGGTATGAATCGACGGTATCTTACCGTGCTTTCCGACAATCGCGAGTTGGGTCTCAAATACCTCCCGTTGCTTTGCATAAGTCCCTGTATCCTCGATCCAGAAGTAATCAAGACCTATCTCCCCCACAAAATCGTTCTGCAGGATAAGGCTTTCCAGCCGTTCGGCTGTCATTTCATGTTGGGGCGCGCGGACAGGATGTATTCCGAACATCGGGATCACCGACCGCGCTTTGGCGGCGAGGGCCAGCGTCTTCCCGTAGCTTTCCTCATCGACGGCGTTCGCGAAATGGAGGATACTTGTATGCACGTCACCGGGTGAGGTTTCCTCCATGTGCACGTGCATGTCTATATAGTCGACAGAGTCAAGCAGGCTGGAAATATACCGGCGGGTGTTCATGTTCTATACAAATGCGGCCATGAATGGCGGCCGCGCAGACTCCGTCTGGAAACCGGCGCCCGTTTTGAACCATACCGCTTCAGACGGCCTCATCGTCACGTTCGAGTCTTTTCCCGAGGCTGATGACTTCGTCTATCTTATAACCGAGCCGCCCGTAGAATTCGACAACCCCCGCGTTGATGCGGCGAACCTGCAGATTGATCTTCGGGCAGCTTACGGCGCGGAGGCTTTTCTCCGCCGCGTTCATCAGTCGCGTACCGATTCCCCGGTGCCGGTGTTCCGGATGGACCGCCAGGTAGTTGATCCACCCGCGATGTCCATCGTACCCGACCATGACGGCGCCGACAATGAGATCATCAGAACACGCCACCAGGAGCATATCCGGCTGAACGGCGAGCTTGCGCCGTATATCGCGTTTCGGATCGTTCCAGGGAACGACAAGGTCACAATCGCGCCACAGTATTATCACCGCCTCTTCATCGCTGTTTCTGTATGGTCTTATGTCTATTCTCATTGCGTCATCCGTTAACAATTCGATGATGTTGTTTATACCATGGTTTACGCTCTCCGGCTATTTCGGGTAATCTTCCTGAGGAGTACGTATGGCTGAAAATCTGATAGTGTCAACGCCCGATCATTTCCTTGGCGAAGTCGTCGATCCTACCGTGCTGACGACAAATCCGGAGGAATTCGGCGCCCAACTGGCCGCGTCAATAGAAGTCTGGAAAGCGAACCTCCGGCGGGTGGTGTGGATCGAGCTCGACGCCGCACACGCCCCCCTGGTTCCCATCGCGGCGAGCGCCGGTTTTGTCTATCACCACGCAGAGCCCGGCAGGTTAGTGATGACCCTCCGCCTTGAGGAATCGGCATACGTGCCCCCTTTTGCCACCCATTACGTCGGCGTCGGCGGGGTGGTGTTGCGTGATCCGCAGACGCTGCTTGTCGTATCGGAACGGTTCAGAAGGGGCCGGCCCCGCTATTACAAGTTGCCTGGAGGCGCCCTTCTCCAGGGCGAGCATATCGAAGATGCCATTATCCGGGAGATACGCGAAGAGACCGGCATAGAAGCGAGATTTGTCTCTCTCGCCTGTTTCAGACACTGGCACGGCTACCGGTACGGAAAATCCGACATCTACTTCGTCTGCCGCCTCGATGCCCTTACCACGGAGATACGGTATCAGACTGAAGAGATTGAAGAATGCTTCTGGATGCCGCTTTCCGAATACTTTGAGCACCCCGAGGTTTCGGTTTTCAACAGGCGGATCGTCAAGGCGGTTCTTGAAGGCCACGGCATGGTGATCGAGCCGATCGGGGGCTACGGGACACCCGAGACCCACGAGATTTTCATGCCGAACGGATCCGCCGCCCCGGCAACCTGAGCCGGCGTAACAGGCGCCACTGTTCTGGTTACTGTGGATTGAAGCAACCCCGACCCTCTTGCGTTCTTACAGTTTATGTTTACCTATAACGGCGGCACTTCAGGCGACATCGGCTGTTTACCCGTAAAAGAGCGCCCCCGGGAACGCCTCATTCAGAACGGCCCGGGGGTGTTGAGTGATCACGAGCTTCTGACGGTATTTGTCGGATCAGGATCGATGCACAACGGCGTGGCAAAAATCGCGGCGGAGCTTCTGAGGGTGCTTGATCTGCCGGGGAGCGCCCCGGACCCGGAAGGGTTGCTCGCTATCAAAGGAATCGGGAGCGCCAAGGCGGCGCAACTCTGCGCCGCGATGGAATACGCCCGCAGGCGGCTCTGCCCCGCAAAGAAACGGATAGAGCGCCCCGCGGATGTTCTTCCGGTGGTCGGCCATTTCCAGGACAGGCCCGCGGAGCATTTTCTTTCGCTTTCCTTAAACGGCGCTCATGAGCTCATCGCCTTACGGGTTGTGACTATCGGGCTGATAAACAGAACGATTGTACACCCGCGGGAAATCTTCGCAGATCCGATACAGGACAGGGCGACCTCCATCATCGTCTGCCATAACCACCCGAGCGGAAATCTCGAACCAAGCGCGGAAGACAGGGAGGTGACCAATCAGCTCAAACAGGCGGGGGAAATACTCGGCATCAAGCTGCTTGACCACATTATTTTCTCCAGCCAGGGTTACTTCAGCTTTCTCGAGTCCGGTGAATTGTAAGAGCGAGACACACCGCGTTGCCGGCCGCAAAACCTTACCCGCGGACGGCTGTTACGGCGCCGGCCCCGCGCAGGAGCCACGGGGCACGCCGGCGCGTTCGGCTACTCGTGCTTCTTCCGTCTCGCCCGGCACGCGCTGCCGCTGGGCCCGCCGAAGATGATGCTCAGCCCGATTACATAACCGAAATTGTACCAGCCGCCGTTGTTGTGGCTTTCGTAGATACCGACGGA
>JAFGHN010000034.1 GCA_016930115.1 Spirochaetales bacterium
GTGACACGCTACAATCTGTTGAAGGTGATTTCTCACGGAGGAATTCTGCAGCGGCCCGACGGTACGGAGGACGAGTTTACGGGCATGGAGCCCGCAGCGACCGAGGAAGCCGAGGACGACGGGAAACGAAAACGGAAGAAAAAGGATGCCCTATCCCAGTTCACCCGTGATCTCACCCGGGCGGCGAAAGACGGAGAGCTCGAGCCGCTTATCGGGCGGGAGGTCATACTCGAGCGCAGCATTCAGGTGCTTTGCCGCCGGCTGAAGAACAATCCGATTCTTGTGGGTGATCCGGGCGTTGGTAAGACCGCTGTGGCGGAAGGACTTGCCGCGAGGATCGCCGACGGCAAGGTGCCGCAAGTACTGCGGGAATACACGCTTTATGCGCTCGACATGGGGGCTCTGCTTGCCGGAACGAGGTATAGAGGTGACTTTGAGGAGAGACTAAAAGCGGTAATTGGCGAGCTCGAACGGCGGAAGAAGGTCATCCTGTTTATCGATGAAATCCATACGATCGTCGGCGCCGGAGCGGTATCAGGAGGTTCGATGGACGCTTCAAACCTCCTCAAGCCCGCGTTGCAGGCCGGGCATATCAGGTGCATGGGATCGACGACTTTCGATGAGTATAAGAAGTTCTTTGACCGTGACCGGGCGCTGTCCAGAAGGTTTCAGAAGATAGAGGTCAAAGAAACCTCCCCGGAGGAGACTTACGAGATTCTGCTGGGTTTGAAGGAGCGTTACGAGGAGTACCACAACGTCACATTCACCGAAGGCGCCTTGAAAGCTGCGGTCGATCTGTCCGCGCAGTATATTAATGACCGGTTTTTGCCCGATAAGGCAATAGACGTCATCGACGAGGCCGGCGCGTACATGCGAATTCAGGCCTACAAAGACGGGGTCGAGACCCACTACACCCTCGGCGAGCCCGAGGTTGAGCGAATAATCGCAAAGATTGCCCAGATCCCGGAGCGGTCGGTTTCAGTCTCGGAAAAAGACAGACTCAAGAACCTGGAAAACGAGCTCAAAGCTAGAATATACGGTCAGGACCAGGCGGTGGATACCGTGGTCCAGGCGGTAAAACGCTCCCGTGCCGGATTCCGGCAACCCGATAAACCGGTGGCTAATTTCCTCTTTGTGGGACCGACCGGAGTGGGCAAGACCGAACTCGCACGGCAGCTTGCCGACATACTTGGAGTGCCGATACACCGTTTTGATATGAGCGAATACCAGGAGAAGCATACCGTTGCCAGGCTTGTCGGTTCTCCTCCGGGCTATGTCGGATACGAAGAGGGAGGGCTCTTGACCGACGCAATCAGAAAAACCCCTCATGCGGTGCTTCTATTGGACGAGATTGAGAAAGCCCACCAGGACGTGTTCAATGTGCTGCTTCAGGTGATGGATTACGCCACGCTCACAGATAACGCCGGCAGAAAAGCAGATTTCAGGAATGTCATCATCATCATGACTTCCAACGCCGGGGCACGGGACCTCGGGAAAGCTCTCATCGGCTTCGGCGAGAGGCGGGTGAGTGAGAGCGCGGTGAAAGACGCGGTTGAACGGGCCTTCTCTCCGGAGTTCAGAAACAGGCTTGACAAGATTGTTACCTTCAACGGCCTTGACGAAGGAATTGTCCTTCAGATCGTAGACAAAGAAATCCGTTTCTTTGCCACGCAGCTAAAGGAAAAGAAGGTCGAGATAGAGGTGAGTGAAGAGTGCCGTAAGTGGATTGCGCGAGAAGGTTTTTCAAATGAGTTTGGCGCGCGAAATGTGGCACGTCTGGTACAGGACAAGATAAAAGCGTACTTCGTTGATGAGGTGCTGTTCGGCGAGCTTTCAGAGGGCGGCCGTGCGTTGGTGGATATAAAAGACGACGAAATTGCAGTGACCGTTGTCGATAAGCCTGCGCCGGTAGTTCCCGACGGATCCGGTGTGCGGGAAGAAGCGAACGAAGCCGGCGCGGAACCAGGTGACGGCTGATTTTCCCTGTTCCGGTGAGTTTCCACTGTACCGTTTCCCTCCTCCGGACCACGCCACGGAGCACGGTATAGTCGGGGTCGGCGGCACGCTCTCTCCCGGGATGCTTCTTTCGGCATATAGTCAGGGAGTGTTTCCGTGGTATTCGGAGGGGGACCCGCTGCTCTGGTGGAATCCGGACCCGCGTTTTGTCCTCTTCACAGATCGTCTTCATATTTCGAAATCGCTGAAGAAGCTCTTGAACAAACGCAGGTTTCATTTTTCCTTTGATTTGCGCTTTCGAGAAGTCATCGAACAGTGCAGCCGCGTAAAAAGGCCCGGACAGGATGGGACCTGGATCACTCCCGCGATGATAGACGCATATACCGAGCTTCACCGGCTTGGATTTGCCCATTCTCTTGAGGTGTGGAACGACACGAGGCTCGCGGGGGGACTCTACGGTGTTTCCCTTGGCCGTATCTTTTGCGGAGAGTCTATGTTCACGCTGGAGAGCGGGGCGTCCAAAGCCGGACTGGTTCATCTTGCGGGTATGTTACGACCCCTCGGCTTCCGGCTCATCGACAGTCAGGTGAGGACGGATAATCTGGCGGCAATGGGAGCCGAGGATATTCCGCGGGAAGAGTATCTTCAGCTACTCGGTAACGCTCTCGAGCACCGGACCATTCGCGGGTCCTGGTCCGCGCTGGAAACACAGGCACCGGATTCTTGACCGGTTCGTTTTCGGCGGGGAAAACGCGTGGCTTGCAACGTACGGCTTCGGGCGGGCCTTTTCAGGGAGTCGTCTGCTGTTCCATTGCTGTGAGCAGCATGATCGCCTCCCGGCGTGAGTTCCCGCAGCACTCCGGGGTTGGCGTGAAGGCCCTGCAAACATCGGGATACCGAGCGGTCATCCATATATCGCAGGTACGAGATACCGGGTTTAAATGAATACATGGAGTAAAAGCAGGTTTGCCGCCCGGCATACCCGGAATTGGCGAAGAGATTGAAGGGACCACACAACAGGCGCCGCAATTCGGTCTGCACTTCATACAAGCCCCACTCCTCTCCACACTTCACCGAGCCTGCCGTAGAATCCTCGGGACAGCATCCCCGGGACGGCGTTGCGCAAATAGATGATTCAATCTACCATATTTCGATTGCCGGCATGTATAGCAATAACGGTGCTTCTTACAGACAGCAACCCGACGGACCGGGCGGTGAAGGCGACTGCGTGGTCCTTCGGGTCGACAATATAACAACCTGCTTTGAAACGCCCCGGGGTGCAGTGAACGTAGTGGACGGCGTCAGTTTCAGCCTCGTCCGGGGAAAGGTGCTCGGAATCATCGGAGAATCCGGTTGCGGTAAGACTGTGACAACTCTTTCGGTGATACGGTTGTTGCCCAGAGGCGGCAGAACGACCGGCGGCCGGGTCATATACGGCGGGAGAGATTTGCTACGGATTCCTGAAACCGATATGCGGCGTCTCCGCGGTGGTTCTATCTCAATGATCTTTCAGGAGCCTGCTTCCTCATTCAATCCTTTCCTGAAAATATCGACGCAAATACTTGAGACGATCCGCCTTCACAACGACGTTGGCAAGCACGAAGCCCGGCGGATAGCCCTGGAGTTGCTGGACTCCGTCGGGATCCCGGATCCCGACAAGCGAATAGAGGACTATCCACACCAGTTTTCCGGAGGAATGCTGCAGCGTGTTCTTGTAGCCATGGCCGCAGGCTGCAACCCACAAGTCATACTCGCCGATGAGCCGACATCCAATCTCGACGTGACTACTCAAGACATAACGCTTGATTCGATCAAGAAGGTGAGCGACCAAAGCGGCGCTGCAATGCTCCTGGTAACGCACGATTTTGGCGTCGCGGCGAGAATGTGCGACATGATTTGCGTTATGTATGCGGGGAGGTTAATTGAAACGGCGCCGGCATCCGAGTTTTTCAGAGAGCCCCGGCATCCTTATGCAAAGGCGCTCATGAACGCCGTGCCGGATGTAAGGATACGGAACACCGCGGCACCGGCCTCAATCGGCGGAAAGCCGCCGGACTTCAACAATCTCCCGGCCGGCTGTGCTTTTCACCCGCGGTGCCCTTATCCGACCGCTGTTTGCAGAACCCAAGCTCCGCCGGAGTTCAGGTACGGAAACCGAACCGTTCGCTGCTGGCTTCACGGAGAAGGAGATCATCCGCAGGCTTGCCACAACCACGGCGAATAGTTACTGTTCTTTCCTGGAGGGGTTATGGCCGATGCAAACAAGCGCGGCAGCGCGAGAAAACCCGTTCGCCTCACCACTTATGTCAGGAAAGAGCTTCCGGCCGGCGGATACTCGCTTATGCAGTTCGTGAGCCGGGATCTTTCGGAAGGCGGGATTTTTATCAGTACGGATGATTTATCTCTTTTTGATCTTGGAGAAGAAATATCCGTTATCGTCGACGAGAACCGAAAACGTCTTTTTGAAGGTCAAGCGATAATCGTCAGATCAGTACGTACCTTCGAATCCTCTGATGTGATCACGGAGAGCGGCTTTGGGCTGATGTTTACCGTCAAAGATCCGGTTTTCTCCGGCATGGTGGCCGAGCAGCTCGCGCAGGCGGACGGGGCCGCCTTGTCACCGGACAGCGAAGAGCTCAATAAGTAAAACCACTGTCTCCTATATACTCCCTGAGTATCGAGTAGTACGGCGAGTACTTCGAAGGCACCATGATGAAATTGCTCAAGAACTGCCTCAGACGAACCGCTTCTCCGTATACCGGGTCAAACGGCTTGACCGTACTCAGAAGCGGTTCGGCGAAGCCCTTCAGGATCGCCAATTCGTAGTCAAGAGCTGAATTGAAGGCGATCTGGGCGTTGTTTTCGTGGGGGAAGATATTTCTTATCTCGCCGTTACGGACGGATGGCCACCTGGTGAGCGTTTCAACGGCGCTGTACCCTCTGAATTGGTGGTCCCTGACCAATCTTCTCAGCAACCTGACATCGGTGGTGGGTATCCGATTATGATCGTCAATATTGAGCTGGGTAAGCGCGGATACGTAAATGGAGAATTTCTTCTCCGGCTTGATCTTGAAGGTGAGCTTTGGGTTCAGGCAGTGGATGCCCTCAACGACAATAATGCTCCGGCTTTCGAGCTTGAGAGGTTTCCCGGCAGGATTGGACTTGCCGGTCTTGAAATCGAAATCCGGGATTTCAACCTCATCGCCGTCGAGAAGACCGCAAACGTGGTCGTTGAACAAACCGACATCCAGGGCTTCGAGAGCCTCGAAATCGTACTCGCCGTTCTTGTCCAGCGGTGTTTGATCCCTGGGTAAGAAGTAGTCGTCCACGGAAATTGAGACCGGATTGTAGCCGAGAACTTTCAACTGCACGAGAAGTTTTTTCGTAAACGTTGTCTTCCCGGAACAAGAGGGGCCGGCGATGAGTATCAAACGGACGGAGTCCCTTTTTTCGTAGACCGCATTTGCGATTTCAGCCATCTTTTTGTCATGCAACGCCTCAGCGACCTGTATGAAGTCCTTGATTTTACCACGGCTGATAAGGTCGTTGAGCTGCCCCGCATTGCTGACTCCCAATACTTTCCCCCACCGTTTGTACTCCTGGAAAATCGAGAATACCACCGGGTGCTCCTTCAGGGGTTCGACGACGCCCGGCAGGTCAACCGGCGGAAACCGTAGAAGGAAACCGGGAGGATAAGCCGCCAGTTCGAAATGGCCGAGTAAGCCGGAATGCAGTACCAGCGGTCCATGGGCGATGTCCCGGAATCCGGCGCATTCGTGAATCGTGATTTTCGAATCGCTCAAATGCTCGAGAAGTTGTTCCGCCGACCGGTTACCCGTCTCCTTCAGATGGGTCATGGCGTCGTTGTAGGAAAGCACGCTTCTTGTGATGGGTAAGTCTGCCTTCACCAATTCTTGCATGCGTGATTCAAGGCGGCTCACGTCATCGGCGGAAGTCTCCGGCTCGTCGTCAAAGTAGAAGAAATAACTGTCCCCGAGCGAGTGACCGATAACGAGCCGCCTGCCCGGAAAAACAGCCGCCGCGGCGGCGTTGAGAAGGAAACAGAGTGACCGTCTGAAAATGCGGGCCCCGTCCCTCGAAGCTATCATCACCGGTTCAAACACCGAATTTACTTCCACCCGGAAGGTCAGGCTCACCACCTCATTGTTGATGAGGCCGCCCACGATGGCATCGCCGGCGCCATCAAACTCCTTTTCCTTAAGAAGGTCGATGACTCTGATGCCGTAGGGGAAGAAATCCTGCCGACCCGTTGGAAAAGTGATACAGACTTCGTTAGTGTGATTTCTTTTCACCGGTAAAACATAATACAAAGCGCCCCGGCTGCATAGGAATTGGACGAAATGGAAGAGGGGCGGAAGGTTACAGGAGGCTCTTGAGCCTGGCGAGATCTTCGGAGTTCATCGCTCTCAAAATGACTACTTCGTCTCCTTCTCTGGTATGCACCACCGGAGGATTCGCATAACGGGTGCCGTTCTCGTCAACAAGGAGCTTTACCACCGGATGTTTTGGATCTTCCTGATTTGATTGGACGACCGTACCAAAGGCGCCGTTCGACATGACGATATGTGTTCCGATTGGGTAGAGCGACAGGACGTACAAGAGTGCGGCAATCACCTTCTCGTCGTAGCGTCTGCCCGCGCTTTTGATGAGGTCCATGATCCCCGAATGACCGTCGAGGGCAGACTTGTAGGGACGCTTCGAGGTCGCGGCGTTATAAGAGCTCGCCACGCCGATAATCCGGGCGTAAAGAGATATTTTGTCGCCGGACAGTCTTCTTGGGAATCCCGTCCCGTCAAGGCGCTCGTTGTGTTCCAAAACGGCCTGGCAGACGACTGCGGAAAACGCCGCCGCCTTCAGGATTCTGAAGCCGAGTATCGGATGCGCGGCGAGCACCTTCTTTTCCGGCGGTGAAAGCGGCTTTTCGGAAAGGTAGACCGATTCCGGTATCTTCAACAGCCCGATCTGATGGAGCAGTGCGGCGGTTCCGACATCGATCTGTTTAAAGGAAGGCAGCTTCAGATAATCCGCGATCGCAAGAGCCAGGATCGCCGTTTTTGCCGAGTGAGTGATGACGTAGGACGATGCGGTCACCTTGCTCTTTTCAAGGTTCAGCATGAAATGACGGTTTGCCTTTATTTCGCCGATCATCGCCTTTACAGTGTCAGCGAAATCGGAAATCTTCAGCTCTTCCTTGGCTTTGTAAATCGTAAAAGCGCCTTCGAGGAAATCGATGACTGTTTTGAAGTAGGAATCCGCTTTCGACTTCCGTTGCTCGTCCTCGAGGTTCTGGGCTATTTCCCCGGTGGACGTATCGGAAACAAGCTCGTTCGCCGACTGTGAAGGCTCGCCTTCGGTCAGAACATTCCGGTATCCCCAGGAATTCAGCCTGCCTATGAGATCGGTTGTCGTAGGTACGTCGGCGCCAAGCAGGATATAACCTTTATCGAGATAGACAGGTTCTGTGAAGTATGTCTGGACTTTCAGCTTATCAACCGGAAATTCTTTCATGTAACCCTCAGTGTACTTAATTACTGCGGTTCTAATCAACCACAAGAACCGCTGTGGACGTGCTGAGCCAAAGGAAGTACACTGTCACCGGCAGAGAGAAGTGACCTGTGTGTCGACGCCCGCCTCGGCGCGGCATTGCAGCATGAGGAGGGAGAGCCGGTTTTGAAGCGCCCGCTATGAAATTCAAGTTAATCTTCATTCTCTTCAACATTGTTATCATCGTTTCCTTTCTCGCGATATATCTCATGCCTCTCATCATGGTGGACTGGGGCCACGCAAAGTTGTTCTGGGGCCGGAATTGGGGGCTCCCTTTGCTTTTCCTGGCCGTTATCGGCCTGCTTGATGCATATTTTGTTGTAAACTGGAAAATGTTCACCTTGCTTGAGCGTGAAGATTGGCCGGCGCTCATCGACCATCTTGAACGAAGGGTTTACGAAAAGAAGATGATAGTCAGCCAGCACGTGAGAATCCTTGTGAACGCTTATCTCGTGCGTTCTGATCTCAAGTCGATCAGAAAACTCGAGAATTTTGTCCGTGAACACAGGCCGAGCATGCTGTCGAGATTCGGCCTTGCTTTCGGCGTCCCGTATCTGCTCGAGAACGACGCCGAACGGATGGAAGGATACTTCTGCCGTTTCATCGATATGAAGGGAAATGACGGCGCGTGGATGCGGTTCAACTACGCATTTGCACTCATCCTGCGGGGTGACGGTAAGGGGGCTGAGGCGGTCCTGGCCGGAGTCTGTAATGAGAAAACGGAGCCGGTGCTCACACTCTTGTCGATCTATCTGCTCCACTCGGTCAGACCCGTCGCCGACCATGCAGCTATCGTGGAAGAAAAACGGATGGACCTGAAGAAGAAGTTCACCCGTGAACGATGGCTTCGAGAGGTCGAACGGAGCAAGAACAGCGTGCATGTGGTCATTCTCCAGAGACTGATAGAAGAGGCCACCGATTGGCTCCATGCTGAAAACGGTTCGGATGATCGAACCGACGAAAAACGGATACATTGAGAAATGAAAGAGATAATCAAATCAAAGAAGCTTGACGACGTTTGCTACGATATCCGGGGAATCGTGCTGCAGGAAGCGAGGAAACTGGAGACGGAGGGGTATACCATCCTCAAACTCAATATCGGTAATCCGGCGCCTTTCGGCCTGTTCGCTCCCGACGAGATAATTCATGACATGATTCTCAACCTGCACGACGCCCAGGGCTACAGCGACTCGAAAGGGCTGTTTTCCGCGAGAAAGGCCGTCATGCAATACTGTCAGCAGAAGCGTATCTACGACGCCGACGTCGAGCACATCTATGTGGGTAACGGCGTAAGCGAATTGATCGTTATGTCGATGCAGGGGCTTCTGGATTCAGGCGATGAAGTGCTTGTTCCGATGCCCGACTACCCGCTGTGGACGGCCGCTATAAACTTGTCGGGCGGGACGGCGGTTCATTACCGGTGCGACGAGCAGGCGTTCTGGTATCCTGATTTGGATGACATCAAGAAACGCATAACCCCCCGCACAAAAGCGCTGGTAGTCATCAATCCGAATAATCCTACGGGTAGTCACTACCCGAGGGAGTTGCTTGAATCTCTTGTTTCGATAGCGAGGGAGAATCACCTCATCGTTTACGCCGATGAAATATACGACAAAATACTCTACGACGGCGGTGTGCACACTTCGATCGCGTCTTTAGCGGACGACTTGCTTTTCGTCACGTTCAACGGATTGTCAAAGTCGTACCGATCTGCGGGTTTCAGGGCGGGTTGGATGGTACTGACCGGCGCACTTGCTCAGGCGTCGGATTACATCAAGGGCTTGGACATCCTGGCGACCATGAGACTGTGCAGCAATGTGCCCGGGCAATTTGCGATCCAAACCGCCCTTGGCGGTTACCAGAGCATCGATGACCTTGTGAAGCCCGGCGGCAGGCTGCGCGAACAGCGTGATGTCTGCTATAAGCTTCTGTCCGAGATCCCGGGGATCAGTTGTGTTAAACCGCAGGCCGCGCTCTACTGTTTCCCGAAAATCGATACAGAGAAATTCAGGATAACCAGCGATGAACGTTTCGTGCTCGATTTCTTGCGCGAGCGGAAAGTGCTTCTTGTGCAGGGCACCGGCTTCAATTGGCCGGAGCCTGATCATTTCCGAGTGGTGTTCCTTCCGGCCGTGGAAATACTAAGTCAGGCCCTGGCGGCGCTCAAGAGCTTTCTCAACACGTATGATCAGGGAGCCATGGCTTGATTCTGTGGCGGTACCCCCATCGATTGATTTCTGTTGCTCATCATCAGGTTACGCGATATGATTTTCTCTTGACAGGAAGGTTTGCCTGATCCCTTCCCCGGAGGTTGTTCTATGAGACTGGTGAATTACCAGGAAGACCTCGTTCTCCATATTGCCGAAATCGTCCTTCAGGACCGGCCGGATGTCGAGCTAACGCAGGAACTTCTGCTTGATACGGCGGCGTACGTTCTGAACCGCCTCCCGCCGCGCTACATCGTAAGTGAACGCGGGTTCACCCGTTTAATGGCCGATTGCATCCTGGACAATGACAACGACAAGAATCTCAGTAGCCTCGTGGAGCTGCTGTTTCTCATAAATGGCGCCGTGGATGTCGTGAAAAAGCGGAGATCGACAACCGCGAGCGACGATGCACCGCCGGAAGAAGTGGAAGTAGAAAGCCGTATCGAACCGAACTGGCACAACATTCCGTTCTTGATAGGCCGCGTGGTGAATTGCGCCGACGGGAAACCGGTTCCGGGTATCCGGATCACCCTGCTTGTCAACGGGGAGAAGGTGCGTCAGGCAGGCAGCGGATGGACCAATCCGTATATCAC
>JAFGHN010000234.1 GCA_016930115.1 Spirochaetales bacterium
GACGGCGACCGCGAGGCGACGGGCGCCTTCGTATCGTCGATTTTTACCGTGTTGAGCTTTCTCATAACGCTTATTGTGGCTGCGGGTATTGCCCTCGCGCCGCTGTTCGTACCTCTGTTCGGCACCGATCCGGCGGAAACGACTCTCCTGACCCGGGTGATGTTTCCCTACCTGGCATGTATCTCGCTGGCTGCGCTTTTTCAGGGCATCCTCAACTCGACCGGGAGCTTTGCACCTTCGGGATTCACGCCGATCCTGTTCAACCTTGCGGTGATTGGAACCACAGCGCTTTTCTCGAACCTGATGGCCAATCCCGCGAGAGCTATGGCAACCGGCGTCGTCCTCGGCGGGGCGCTGCAGTGCCTGTTCCAGCTTCCTTTCGTGCTCAAAAAGGGAGTCCGCTTGAGCCTGACGGGCTTGCGTGCGGCCTTTCGCAACCCGGGGACCCGCACGGTGCTCAGGCTCATTGCCCCGACCATCGTCGGGATGGCGGCCTACCAGCTCAACGAAATCGTTTCCGTCGCGCTCGCCGGGAACGCCGGCCCGGGGGTGGCGTCTTCGCTCCAATTCTCGCTGCGCCTGCAGGAGCTGGTGCTGGGGGTGTTCGCCGTCTCGGTGGGCACGGTGATGCTGCCGCAGCTCTCGGCCCACGTCAAAAGTGAGCGCTGGGCGGATTTTAACCGCGAGCTCGCCGGCTCGCTCAACGTCATCGCGCTGATCACCGTTCCGATTACTTTCTTTGCTCTGGTGACCGGCGAAGCCATTGTCACGGTGCTTTTCCGCGGGCGGAGTTTCGGCGCCGAATCGACCGCTCTGACGGTCTACGCCTTCCGTTTTCACATGCTCGGGGTCTACTTCATCGCGCTCAACCGAATCCTGGCGCCCGCCTTCTACGCCCAGAAAAACACCCTGGCGCCGACGGCGGCCGGTATCGCCTCCTTCGGTCTGAATATCGCGTTGGCGGTTATTCTTTCGCGGCCGATGCAGGGCGGAGGTATCGCGCTCGCGCTGTCGATTGCGGGCGCGGTTAACACGGTCATGCTGCTCGCGCTGTTGCGGCGGAACGCTGCAGTCGACATCGGAATGATAGCTCGTTCGATGATTCCGTACCTTTTGAAAATACTCCTACTCTCCGTGGTGGCGGTGGCGCCGGTCTACTTCCTGCAGCCCCGGTTTGCGGAGTGGCTTGCCCGGGCCGCGGGGCTCCCGCTGCGTCTGAACGCCGCCCTGGTTCTTATTGCCTCCGCGCTGGTTTTCTTCGCCCTTTGGTTGGCCGGGCTCCTCCTTACGCGCGACAGGCAGCTCAAAGCGCTTATTGAAAGCCTCCACCGGAAGCTGGGGCGGTAAGAAGACACCTCGAATACGGGAGAGATCTCGCCTCCTTTGAGTAACTCTGCTACAGTGTTGGGCAACCAGGGGGAGACAATGGGCGACTCGTCAGCCGGTGTTAGTGCTCGAGGCAGCTTGAGCCTGCGCGTCAAGATCATTCTTGCGTTTTTTATTATCAGCTCCTTCGTGAGCGTCGCTTTGAGCGTGATCACCTTTCGTATCCTGAGTGACAGCCTCTTCACCGGGTTGCAGGACCGGGTGAGAAACTTGAGTGAGCTCGGGAGCCTCACCCTCGACAGGGCCGCCTTCCGCCGGCTGGTGGAGCAGGTGTCCGGAGACCTGACAGCGGAGCAGGTTGCAGCAGTCGAGACATCAGAAGATTTCCGTCTCGTTTCCGACCAACTTAACCGCATACGGGAAACCGACGAAGAAGTGGTAGGGTACATCTATACTTTCATTCCGACTGAAGAAGAGAACATGGCGCTTTTCGTCGTGGATGCGGATCTCCTTCCAGGCCTGGAAGCACGGGCCTCAGGTGAGGAAGTGCCTGAGGAAGACTTGACCCACTTTGCCTCGGAGTTTGACCTTTCCGAGTTTCCTGTGGCTCGAGCGGCCTTGCGGGAAGCGCGGACTATGGTGGAGACGGAGTACACCTATGACGAAGCCTATGACGTCAACTCCTTGAGCGGCTATAGCCCGATTTTCGATACCGACGGCATGACTTTGCTCGCCATGACCGGGGTTGACCTTTTTGACACGGACGCCAGAATTATTCTGCGGCGGACGACCACCCTTTCCTTCGTCGTGTCCGGCGCCGCGCTGTTGCTGTCGATGGGGACTTCGATTTTCTTCGGCTACCTGTTTACCCGGGGTATCATTCAGCTGGATCAGGTTGTACGCAGTTTCGGCGAGCGGAACCTCGAAGTCCGCGTCAAGGTCCATTCCAAAGATGAGGTCGGACGGCTGGGCGCGAGCTTCAACCAAATGGCCGACATCATCCAGCGTTACAGCCGGGAGCTCGAGGCGCTGTTGAATGCCTACGGCCGTTTCGTCCCTCACAATTTCCTGAGATTTCTGCACAAACAGAGCGTCCTCGACGTAAAGCTGGGGGATCAGGTGGAGGAGGAGATGACCATCCTGTTCTCCGATATCCGCTCCTTCACCCGGCTTTCGGAGTCGATGAGTCCGCAGGAGAATTTCAACTTCCTCAATTCCTACTTGAGCCGGGTGGGTCCCGAGATACGCTCCCACGACGGGTTCATCGACAAATACATCGGGGACGCGATCATGGCGCTCTTCCCCAAGCGCCCTGATGACGCGGTACGCGCCGCCATCGCCATTCGCCACAAGCTCCTTGAGTACAACGGGCACCGGCATTCCAGCGGCTACGCTCCAATCGAAGTGGGGATCGGGCTTAACACGGGTCGGCTGATGCTGGGTACTATCGGCGAGCAGGAGCGCATGGACGGCTCCGTGATCTCGGATGCGGTGAACCTCTGCTCCCGTCTGGAGTCTCTCTCAAAGGTGTACGGGCAAACCATCCTCATAACCGGCCACACGTTGAGCAAGCTCGAAAACCGGAGGGCATACCACCTGCGTTTTGTAGACCGGGTACTGGTTCGCGGCAGGACAGTGTCTGTCCCGGTCTACGAGGTGTTCGATGCAGATCCTCCACAGATTCTGGAGGCAAAAGAAAAGGCGAGAAAAAAATGGAGTGAAGCCCTTGATCACTACTATGCGGGCAGGTTCAAGAACGCGTATGTCCTTTTAAAAGAACTGAAGGAAATGCTCCCTGACGATCCGGTCATCACCCTGTTCCTGAGGCGCTGCGTGCACAACATCAGAAACGGCGTGCCCGAGAACTGGCAGGGAGTGGAAATAATCGATTCAAAATAGGACGGGAAAACCCGACCGGCGCGGAACCGGTTCAAGTATCCGACGTATTCACTGCGCCAATCAACATCGATCCACGCGTGCCGCAGAGACTGCACACCGATGGCCCGACACTTCCACAAAGTCTCTTCTGAACCGGCCGCTTGCGTGAGCGCCGGAGCAAGCCCCCGGCGTACTGCTGCCCTGTTTTACTCAACAAACGCCTCACATGCTCGGGCACATAACCTGCACCTTGGCTGTGATCTCAAGGAAGAAGTTTCTTGGCCAAACGGTGATCGAACCCTGGTCGCCGACAAAGCGGGCGGCCTCTCCCCGCGCTTGATCCACATCCAGCCTGCCGCCAGCCTACGAAGAAACACCTTTTTGCTGAGCTTATCTTGACAATCCGCCGGATGGTGATCATCATAAGTATGATTAATGCAGTAGTTGTTGCGTTTATCATAGATACTTCGTGTTTGGAGGTGCGTTTTGGAACGTGCTGCCACCGGGGAACTGATCGCTTGGAAGAACCGAAAGAATCGAAAGCCGCTGCTTGTAAGGGGTGTCAGGCAGAGCGGCAAAACGTACTTGCTGCAAGAGTTCGGTCGCACCCACTTCCGGGATGTCGCCTACTTTAACTTCGAATCTTTTCCTTCATTAACTGAATTGTTTGAACGCGACCTCAATCCTCGCCGAATTCTCATGGAGCTTGGCGTGCTTTCCGGCAAAAAGATCGAACCGGAAACCACATTGGTTATTTGGGATGAAGTGCAATTTTGCCCGAAGGCGCTGACTGCTCTCAAGTACTTCGCGGAGCAGACTCCTGAATATGCCGTTGCGTGTGCCGGGTCGCTCCTGGGTCTATCCCTTGCGAGACCTTCGTCCTTTCCCGTGGGAAAAGTCGATGTAATTCTGCTGCGGCCCATGAGCTTCCATGAGTTTCTGTCGGCACGTGACGGGACGCATGCCCTCTTGGACTATCTTTCGGAATCCCGCGCAGAAGAGCTGCTCCCGCAGGTTTTCGTGGACAAGCTCATCACCTTTTTTAAGGAGTTTCAGCTCACCGGAGGAATGCCGGAGGCAGTCAAGACATGGATGGAGAGTGAAGACCTGTCCGAAACAGAGAGGATCCAAGACTCGATCTTGAGAACCTATGAACTGGACTTCGCAAAACATGCACCGGCGACGGACTTCCCAAAGCTCTCGTCGATTTGGAAAAGCATTCCCGCGCAGCTCGCTCGAGCGAACGCCCGCTTCGTCTATAGTCAGGCGCGAGCTGGAGCGCGGGCTAAGGACCTTGAGGATGCGCTCCAGTGGCTGGTCGATGCGGGCATGGTGTACAAGGTGCACAGAGTAGAAACGGCGGCTTTGCCGTTGTCGGCCTATGTCGATCAGAAAGCGTTTAAGCTGTTTGCCGCCGATATCGGATTGCTGCGTCGGTTGGCCGGAGTGCCGGGCGCAGTAGTTGTTGACGAGTCGCCGCTCTATAGGGAGTTCAAAGGAGCGATGACGGAGAACTACGTTCTCCACGAGCTCGTCTGTGCGCTCGGTGAGATCCCGTACTATTGGACATCGGGAAACACCGCGGAGGTTGATTTTGTAATTCAAGCTGGAAACCGGATTATCCCACTTGAAGTCAAGTCGTCGAGGAACGTTCGATCGAGAAGTCTTCGCGTCTACCGCGAAAAATATCGCCCGGCCGCCGCTATCAGAACGTCGATGTTGAACGTCAGGAAGGAGGGAGAGCTTTGGAACATACCGCTCTATCTCCTGTGGAATATAGGCGCCTATTTATCGTTCTAGAGCAGGTCGGAACGTACAGAACCCTGTTCCGGCTCGAACGTCGCATATGGACGGCTATTCGGCCATACACTACACTTACCTGTAACGGCGCCTGAGAGAGGCTATGGCCGGCGTCTGCAATGACAAGCGCCCGTGGAACTACACGCGCCGCAGCCGGCCGCCAACCGCCGGCCTGGACGGCCGGTACCTACGGCAGCGGATAGACGGAGGTGGTTGGTATGAAATCATCGTTGTCGGTTGCGGCCTGTTCACTCCTCCGCTGCAAGTGGCCGCGCCGACGTTCACCCCACGGACGGGAACATACCAGACGGTGCAGCACGTCACGATCTCTTCCGCCACCGGCGGGGCTTCCATCCGTTATACCACCGACGGCACACTCCCGACAGCTGAGAAGGGGAAGCTCTACTCGGGCCCGGTCTCGATCGCGACCACGACGACGGTGAAAGCGATAGCCTTCAAGGGCGGCATGGATGGACTCGGCGGTAGCGAGCGCGGCCTACACGATCAGCCTGCCTGCGGTCACCAGCGGTTTGACGGTGGGGACGGAAGGGGGGACCGTGGAGAACCTGCTGGGGGGGAGGCTGGAGGTGCCGGCGGGGGCGTTGGCCGGGCCGGTGCGGCTCACGGTTACCTGCTACGCTGACGCTGGGAGTTTTATCCAGGCGTATGCGCCGTTTCCGTCGGTGCCGGGGGTGAGCTTTGGGCCCGACGGTCAGACCTTTCTCTCGCCGGTGATGATCACGATGCCCTCCGCCCGGCTGCTGACTCCCGGTGAGCGGATGGATCTGTTCATGTACGACGGGTCGAGCGAAAGATGGGTGGAGCAGGATGTGGCTGCGGTGGTGGGCCCGGAGGGGAACACGGTGCAGGCGCAGGTCGATCACTTCTGCTGTTACGCGCCGCTGTCGATCCCGCCTGAGACGTTGTCTCACGTCGGGGGGTATCTGGCACTGTTCGAGCCGAACGTGGCGCTGGAATACTACGTGGGCTGGTTTATCTTCAATACCAATGCCGTCGGACATACCTACACGCTGGGTGACACGATTTACAAGCAGGTAGGGCTGGGGATCGACGTGATGTATCTCATTGACGGGGAGAGCGGTCAGGTTGCGTACTCTAACATGGTGACCACGAGCAATGCGGTCTCGCTTTCGAAGGCGCACGATGTGATGAGCACGGGCGGGGGCGCCATCAGTTACGACATCTGCGTGACGTTGTATTACGAGGGGTCCGATTCCTCGCAGGACGAGCGGTTTCCGTATGTGTCGATATTGAATCCGCAACCGATCGAAACGGTGAACGGGCCGACCACCATCGGCACCTACACACAGCGAGCCCAGCGGGTATATTTCTACGCCGACTCTTCCTATCTCGGTATGGACGATGAGGCGCCGTTTTCGTGGGAGTGGGACGCGACCGGCGCTACGGAAGGGCGGCATCTGATTTGGGCGTATGCCTATGATGCGGACGGGGACATGCGGCAGGACAGTGTCGAAGTCATCAAGAGCGGTGGGCCAATTGTGCTGGATGTGCGGCCGTTGCCGGCGGCGGAACAGGTGGAGCTCAATACGACGGTGACGGTCACCTTTTCCAGACCGATGGAACCCGCCGCCAACGAGGGGGCGTTCACCATCACCCCCGCAACGGCGGGGAGCTTCGAATGGCCCGCGGTGAACCGCATGACCTTCGTGCCGGCGGGCGATCTGCAGGAGGACTGTATGTACACCGTCACCGTGGGAGCGGGCGTGGAGGACCATCAGGGCAATCCGATCTTCATGGAATATGACCCGGGCATGGAAGAGTATGTGCCCTGGACCGGTTATTTCTACACGCTCGGGGAATTACAGCCGCCGAAATCCGTCGAAGTCGGCACGGACAGGGAGCTGACGAGTTTCGCTTTTGCAGGCGACGTAACCATCACCCCCAACACCGACTGGGAACGTGTCACTGAATACCGCCTCTACTGGGGCAAATGACTACGGCGGCCGCCTCTCGAGCTATCCTGTCGCCACCGTTTATCCGGAGGGCTTCGCTGATTCCTATGTCGTGCCGATCGGACCGGTGGTACCCCCCATGGGAGGGTCGTGGGCGGCGGCAGACCTCACGGGAACGATCCTGGTTGCCGCCGTAGAGGGCTGGAACGAGAGCAGGCACAGCGCAGTCTCCGCATATACCAATGAAGCTATGACTGCCATAGGCTCCACGTACTCAGGTTACCTCGAGGTGCATTTGGTGGACGGGGACTCGAAGTGGTCGCCATACTTTTCGTTCGAGTTGAATGCGAGAATCGATTTCACCGTGTCCGCCACCGCGGTTACCCTCTTAAACGGCGGCGGGTCACTGACCTCCATCAGCGTTGATTTCCGGGCTTTGGGTGATCCCTGGGCGATACAATACCGACACCTGCTACGAAGAAAGCGGGGACATCGACGGCTTCTATTTAGGCTACGGTCTCGGCCCCGCTTTGCTCGATGCGAGCTTAAGCGCCGCGGGAAGCGCGGAGTTGGCGGTGGGTGACCGGAACGGCACAATTCCCGGCTTGGGTTATGATTACAGCGTAAAAGAGTACACGCTGGTATTCTGCAAACAATGAGCCCGGACGTCTTATGCTGACGGGCGCTCGGCCGGCCCCGTTCCTTTTCCGGCCGGAGCCCTCTCGCCCGCGATCCCGCTCCGGCGCGCCACGCGGCTCACATCAACTTCAACAGCTGATTCGCCGCGGTCAGTGTCGGGTCCCAGGTGGGGCCGAAGGGAGGAGCGTAGGACAGATCGGTTTGGCTGTACTCGGAAACGGTCATCCGGCTGTGAAGCGCGACCGCAGGTGCGTTGATCCGGTGAGCGGCTCCTTCGCTGCCGACCATCTGCGCGCCCAGAAGCAGGCCGGTTTTCCTGTCGCCCACCATGTAGACCCAAATCGGTGAGGAACCTGGATGCGCGTGCGCGCGGCTCCGGCTTTCGATCACCACCTGTGCAGGGTCGAACCCGGCCGCCGCGGCCTCGTCTGCGGTAAGACCAGTACGGGCGACTTCCAGATCAAAGGTGCGAAACACCGCGGTGCCCGCGACTCCCGGAAGCTCGATGTCCCTTCCGCACACGTTGTCCGCCACCGCCCAACCGGCGCGGTTCGCCCTGAGAGCGAGGGGTATCCAGGTTTTTTCTCCGGTAACTACGTGATAGGCGTCGGCGCAATCACCGGCTGCATAGACTGATGGGTCGGAAGTCTTAAGCCGGAGGTCCACGGCGATCGAATCGTCCACGCTCAAGGAGAGACCACAAGCGGCGGCGAGCTCGCTTTCCGGTTTGATCCCGATAGCTACAAGCACCATGTCGCAGTCGAGCGCGATGTCCGGACAGGTCACCCTGAGCCGGCCGCCGGCACGCTCAATCCCGTCTATTTCGGTACCCGGGTACAGACCCACGCCGTGTTGTTCGAGAGTCTTCCGGACGACGCCGGACAGCGTCTCTTCCATCCACGGGAGCAGCCGCGGCCTCGGCTTGACCAGGTCGACCTCTATTCCCAGGCTGCGAAAGGTCTCCGCCATCTCGAGGGCGATATACCCCATGCCGGCGATCACAACTTTCCGCACGGGGTTCGAACGCAAGAACTGTTTGATGAGACGACCGTCGGCGAGGGATTTCAGCACCATCACGCCGGGCAGATTGAAACCGGGAAGAGCGGGTTTGACGGCCCTCGCCCCCGTCGCAATCAGCAGCGAGTCGTAGGGAAACTCGAACTCGCGACCGTCTGGGGCGGTCCCCCTGACGCACTTACCTTGCGGGTCGATCCGCTCGACCAAGCGCCCGGTCAACAGATCGATGCCCTGTTTTTCTCTGAACACCGCGGCCTGCCGGACAACCAGATCATCGATGTCCCGGCCGGGCTCGGCGATGTTATAAGGCATACCGCAGGCGCTGTAGGAGACATCGGTCGTTTTCTCGAGGACCGTCACCTCCAGACCCGGCGCATTGCGCTTTGCTCTGCTCGCGGCGCTCATGCCTGCCGCGTCCGCCCCGATAATCACAAACTTTTTCATCTCATGTACTGATCCGAATCCTGTGGAAGGCACCTAAACCATACACGAAAGGCGACAAAACAGCAATAAAATGCTCATTTTGGCTGCCGGCAGCCTCTAAAATACAGGTTTCCACAGGATTCGGATCACTACCTTCATGTCAGCTCTTTTACGTAGATGTGGAGGGAGTCGCCCGGCGCGTAAAAATCCTGGAGCACGGCCTCCAGCCGGTACCCGCAGTGGACATAGAAACCCCTTGTCGGCTCATACTCTTCCCTCGATGAAGTCTCCACGTAGATGCGGGTGCCGCCGAGATCCCGCACGCGTTTCTCCGTTTCGGCCATCAGTTTCGTGCCAAGTCCCCTGCCTTTCAGGCGTGAATCCACGATGATCCAGTAGAGATCGAAACTCGAGCGCGTGCAAGGCGTATGCCCGTAGGCGGTGTAGCCTTGCACCGTGCCGGCCTCTTCGGCAAACAGAAACCGGTAACCGCTTGCAAGGCCTTTCGCCAGACGCTCGTCCACGAGCTCCGCGGCGATATCCGCCTCATCCGAGTTGAACATCCCGGACTCCTCGGCAAGGCGCCGTACTGCCTGTGCGTCTTGGGCTGAAACTTCCTCCCGATAATCAATGGCGTTCACGCGGTTCCTCCAAGGGCATGCACGATGCATCATTTATGCCCTTTTTCCCGGACGGAAAGGATACGATCCGGGCTACGACGTCGTTGATGGTGAGCCCCGCGCGCCCGGCGGCCGCCATGAACCCGGCGTCCGCGGAGAGGCAGGGATTGGGATTGATATCGATGAGCCAGGCCTCGTTGCCACTGTCCACTCGAAAATCCATCCGCGCATAGCCGCCCAGCCCAAAGGCGTTCCAGCATCTCACGGCAAGATCCCGCAGCCGGGAAATGATCGGGCCATCCGCCGCCGCGGCCGGAAATTGGCGAGGCGTGTTTTTGTACTCAAACGAATCGGCCAGCCATTTCGCCGCGTATCCGACGATCTTCGGTTTATCCTTGGGGTAGCCTTCGAAGAGAATCTCCGACGGCGGGAACACTTCAGGCCCCTCCGCGCCCTCGAGAAGCGCGACGGCGAACTCCCTCCCCGGAATGAACGGCTCGATATACGCCTCGCCGCAAGTAAGGCCCCGCAGCCTTTCGGCGTCGATATTCTCAACGTCACGTCTGCTGCGGAGGACCGAATCGTCGTCGATGCCGTCGGAGGCGCTTCCCGAGACAGGCTTGATGATGAAAGCCTTCGGGGCACCCGCGGCGTCCTGGAATGCAAGATCATCAAGAGGCAAATTAACTACCGGCGGAGTCGGTATACCGGCGCCGGTCATGATCTTCTTTGCTTCTGGCTTGTTGGATGCAAGCCGCATGGCTTTCGCAGACGTGCCGCTGTAGGGCAATCCAAGCCGCTCGAGCATGTCCGGGGCAACCGTAACGTAGTCCTCCCGCCCGTCTATGGCATCCGCAAGATTGAAGACACGGGCGGGCCGCAGCCTCAAAAGCTCGCGCTCCAGCTCCGAAGTATCCGGTCCCACCTCGAACCATACCGGCTCGTACCCAAGCTCGCGGAGCGCACCGCTGATAAAAGCCGCCTCGTTGAGGATGTCCTGGTCATCCAGGCCCGCATCGGGCAGCAATCGACCGTAGAGCACGGCGACGACGGCTCCGTCGCCCGCCGGGAACGTATCCGTCATAGTTTTACAGTACACTCCTCTTACAAACTGCACGATTAATAATACAACTAGTGTGGAAGTGCAAGAATGTTACGCCTGCAGCAACTGCGTCTGTCACTGGCGCGCCGGTCGCGGCGCCTGGATTAACGCTACACCTATTCGCGCGCAAACACCAGAATGGCGCTCCGTTGCTGCCGCACGTCGTGTATCAGGTTACCTGCACGTCTGTTCACGAATTGGAAGCCGGCGTGCTCGATTTCATCGATGATGTTTGCCTGGTTTACATGCGTCGGATGTACGAGCAGAAGAGCGCCAGGCTTCAATAACCTGCAAATTTCCCGGAGAACCCTCCGTCTCGATTCAACGGAGGGGAAATAGTACTGATGCAGCACGTCAAAAAGCAAAACGACGTCCGCCGCTCCGTTCTCAAAATCCATCCCGCCGTTCTTACCGCTGTTCTTCGCTGCATCTACCGGGACGATGTTTTCTATCTTTCTATCGCGTATCTTTCTCCGCAGTTCTTCCAGCTTGCCTTTATCTCTGTCAACGGCGTAGACTGCGCCTCGCTCGCCTACAATTTTGGCCGCCGGAATGGCGTAGTCGCCTGAGCCGCAACCGAAATCGATCACCTTATCGCCGTTCCGCACGCCGGATTTGGTCAGTATTCCGATGATAGCTGTTTCTATTTCGACCGCGTCCTTCATGTATGTCTTGAAAACAGTATTCGAGATGACAAACATCTTGTCAAACGTCAGGCCCGCATCTGCCCTATAGATCGAATTCGACCCCCAGTTCTCCAGCGGCTTCCTTCAACGTCTGTATGACCTGCGGAAGAAGCGGGATGCCGTTGGCCTCCCGGTCCTTCTGCACCTCGGCCTCATAACTTCCGGCTATGTAGATGTTTTTGACGCCGGGAAGCTTGGGCAACGCATCATAGGCTTCTATCATCTCGTCCATGAGATTCTTGAAGGTATCAACCGCGGTAAAGCTGCTTATGCGTAGAGCTCCCGCGAGATGGCTTACCTCTTTCGTCCTTCTCAGCACCGCCGGTGCGTATCCGGACAGCACAGAGGTAAGGATATCAACCGCTACTCCTAACCCAAAACCCTTGTACTCACCCAGTTCGGGCGTTCCTCCCAGCGGCAATATGCCTCCGTTGTCGAGCGTCCGTTTGCTCGGATCTGTTATCGGTTTCCCCTCTTTGTCGATCGCCCAGCCTTCGGGAACCGATTTTCCCTCAAGAATCGCTTTCCTGAATTTACCTGTCGCCACGACCGACGTGGCCATGTCCAGAACGAAGGGCGGCTTCTTGTTCGCCGGCGCCGCTATGGCCAGAGGATTAGTGCCCACGGAAACCGTGTTGCTCCCCGGCGCTACAACCTCCGCAACCGGTGAGCATGTCAGCGTGAATCCGATCATATCGTATTCCAGCGCCATCATGGCGTAGTAAAAACCCGGCCCGAAGTGGGTGCTGTTTCCTACCGAGACAAACCCCACCCCTGTTTCTTGAGCCCTGCTGATGGCTTCCTTCATAGCACGGTAGGTTACCGCGTAGCCCAGCCCTTTATCTCCGTCGACCGTGGCTGTTGACAGATTGGTTCCTGAAACCTTGATGTCAGGCTTCGGGTTTATCCTCCCGGCTTGTATTCCCCTGATGTAAAAGGGCACCAGGCTGACGATGCCATGGGTTTCCACTCCTCGAAGGTCTGCGGTTACCAGCACATCCGCGGTGATCGCGGCGTCGTTTTTTGGTACTCCCAGGCTCTCAAGCTCCCTCGCGGCGAGTTTTTTTAATTTTTCCGCGTTGACCCTGATCCTTTCTTCAGCCATGCACGCTCTCCTTCACGAATTCATATGGTAAATACAACAGTATGTGACCGTTTTCGGGCACACTTGTGCGCTGCCGGGGTTGATCCGGTCTTGCATGAGCCTGCCAATCTGCACTGTCATTGTCAATAACGGCTTTCACCTGTGTCCCGGAGCCGGCGAAGGCGCTTGTAAGCTTCGTCCCAGGGCGAGCGGTCCCCGGGCGCAAATGTTTTAACCGGCCATGACCGGACAATGAGCCTACGGCCTTCTTCGAGAGATGATAATTCACCGTCTGACATCATCTGTGCCATGATATTGCCTGCGGATGTCGCCTCATGCGGTCCGGCGCTGACGGGAATGCCGCAGGCGTCGGCTATGAGCTGGTTTAACAGCTCATTCCTGCTTCCCCCGCCCACGACATGCACGCGGGTGAACTGACGCCCGGCTGCATCGCCTA
>JAFGHN010000235.1 GCA_016930115.1 Spirochaetales bacterium
CTCTTCTTGCCGTTGATACCATCGCGCTGCTTGACGACGTGGTTGCCTCCTGCCTGGGAACCAAATTTCTGCCGCCGGTCCGGAACTATCTACGGCGGCAGGTAGAGGAGCACGTTGTCGCTTTTCTCAAGACCGAAGAGCAATGGTATGACGACACCCGGCTTTTCACCCTCGAGGATTCCCTGGAAACCGATCCCGGCATACCGGGCGTGGTGCTCCGCGGACGAATAGACAGGATATCCGAGCGGCAGGGGAGCTATATCGTTGTAGACTACAAAACAAACGTCGGCAGAAAGGTCGCCGGGATGGTCACTCCCGAGGGTGCGCTCTATTCCTTCCAGGTGCCGGTATATGTACTCCTTGTGGAGGGCAACTATGGCCCCGTTTCACAGGCGCTCTACTACGACATAAACAAAGCCAACTACGATAGCGTCTTTGGCGGGGAGAAACCCTGGTTTGACGACGAGTGGCGGGAGAACCTGTTGCTGCAAACCAAAGAGACGGTCGCGGCGATGTCACAAGCCATCGGCGAGTCTCACTACGAGACCCCCGTCCCCAAAGGCGGCTGTGACCCTTGCGAGCTCAGATCGATATGCAGGGAGAAGTACCGCGTGAGATAGCATGGTGAACAAAAAGAGAGATCCGGATCCGTATCAGAAAAAGGCCGTGGATATCGAAAAAAACGCCGTTGTGTCCGCAGGCGCCGGCTCGGGAAAAACCACGGTGCTCGCAAACAGATACCTGAGGCTGGTGCTCGAGGGGAAGGCCGGCGTGGCAAATATCCTCACGCTCACATTCACAAGGAAGGCAGCCAGGGAAATGCGCGCGCGGATCTACGGCTTGCTGCTCGAAAACAGCGACATCCCACGTGTGCAGGAACAGCTCGCGCTGTTCGACAGATCGCAGATTTCCACTCTCGACAGTTTTTGCTCTCAGATTGCGAGAAACTGGCCGCAGCGGTTCGGTATGGCGTCTGATTTCAAGGTTGACGAGGAGGCGGCAATCGACAGCGCGAGAAGAACCGCCCTCGAGTTCATGCTTGAGAAGAGCGATGACGCTGCGCTTGCAGAGCTCATCTCCGTAAACGGTTTTGACCGTGTCCTTGAAGACTTTTTTGTTGCTCTTTCCCGTTCGCACATCACCGTGGCGGGCGAGCTCGATTTTGGTTCGATGCTCGAAAAACAGAAGCGGCTGCTTGCCGGCGAGCTCGAGCGCCGGATAACGGAGCTCGAGAAGACCGTGGAGGAAGCCGCGAACCTCGATCCGGGCTCCAGAGTTTCGATGCAGAAAGCGGTCGAGGCGGCCAAAGGACTCTTGGGCGTTCGTCCGCTCGCGCAAGCCCGCCGTTTCAGCGAGCTCGAAGATCTTCTCTCAAGCTTCAAGATAGTAATGCCGCGGACGGCCGCTGATCCCGATGTCACGACGATGAGAGAGCTCGTCAATCCGTTGAAGACGCTCACCGGTGAATTGCTGGATGTTCTATCGACGCTCAAGAGCGAACCGCTCATCGACAAGCTCCTCGGGTTGAGCGGCGAATATCAACGTAGAATCATCTCAAACCGCAGGAGCAGAGGCGTTCTCCTCTATCACGACGTGGCCCTGATGGCAAGGACGTGTCTTCTCGAAAATACATCGCTCCGCAGGTACTACAAGAACCGGTTCACCTTTATCATGATCGACGAGTTCCAGGACAACAACCGGCTCCAGAAAGAGATCCTGTATCTTCTGGCCGAAAGAAGAGCGGCCGAAAACCCCCGGGTGCCCCGGGCAGACGAGCTCGAGCCGGACAAGCTCTTCTTCGTTGGAGACGAGAAACAGTCTATCTACATGTTCCGGGGCGCCGACGTGAGCGTTTTCAAGGAACTGTCCGGGGAAATTGAGGGACAGGGCGGCCGGACGCTGTCGCTTCCCCGGAATTATCGTACCGAGCCCGGGCTGATTTCCTTCTTCAACACGGTGTTTTCTTCGCTCATGGGCGATGCGCAAAAACCTTTTGAAGCACGTTTCCAGCCGCTGGAGCACCGGGACGCCGATTTACCCGGCAACCCGACTATACGGATACTCTACAGGGGCCCGGCCGACGCTGGTGATGACGAGCTTGTAGAAGAGAGCGACGCTGAAGCGATTGCGATAGCCCGGTACATCAAGGATGCCGTGGAGCACCAACGGCTCGATGTGAAGGTGGACGGGACGACCCGGCCCGTTCGCTACGGGGATATCGCTCTGCTTATGCGATCGACAAGCAACCAGAACAGGTATGAACGGGCCTTCCGTATTCTCGGCATACCGCACAACGTTGACAGCACAAGATCACTTTTTCTGGAAGCACCCGTCAATGATATCTACAACCTTCTGCAGCTCGCGGTGTACCCTGAAGACAGGCTGGCCTACGCGGCATTGCTCAGATCGCCCTTTGTCAATGTATCCGATGAAGCGTTTCTCGCACTGCTCCTGGAGGAAGGTCCCCCATTCTGCAGAGAGGCGCTTGATGATTCGGCTCTCGATGAACGGGATTGCGCAAAGTTGCGGCAGGCGGTCTGCCTTTATGAACTGTTGCGGGCCAAAGCAGACCGGGCGCCCATCACCGAGCTGGTCTCCGATATCTGGTACCGCCATGGTTACCGTTATGTGTTGCTGAAGGACCCGGACCTTCACCCGTACCTCGAATACTATGACTATCTGCGTGAGCTTGCCCGGGCGGCCGATGGTTCTTCGAGCTCTGTGGCCGATTTTCTTGATACCATACGGCCGCACATCGGCAAATATGAACGCCTGGGGGACCTTACCATCCTGAAGGATGATGAAAGCGCCCCGGCGGGAGTGCAGATTCTCACGGTCCACCGTGCAAAGGGGCTCGAGTTCCCTGTCGTCATTCTTGCCGATACGGGCAACCGGGGCAGGACCTCCGGTTCCGCCGCGCCCTTCTATTTTGCCGATGACATCGGTCTCACTTTTAATATCACTAGCGGGCCCGAGGGGGGTCGAAGGAAAGGCAATTTCTTTTACACCCGGGGCAAGGATGAACAGCAGCAGAAAGATACGGCTGAGACAAAACGACTGTTGTACGTCGCCCTCACACGGGCGAAACATCATCTGGTGATAAGCGGCCGTCATCACTCAAGGAACCGTTCGGCCGATGCGCTGCCGCTCAACATGCTTCTTGCTTCCCTGGGATGGGAAATCGGCACCGAGGTGACCGGGTGCAAGGCGCTTGAACCCTATTTGAGCATTATCGCCGATGTGCCCGCCGATTTTCTGCGCGGCCGCCGGGCGGCAAAAACGTCGGACGCGCCGTCGATTGAAAAGGCGCTTGACGCCTACCGCAACGCCCTGGCGCCGGAGAACCTTGCGTCCCCGCCGGAGTGGACCGCTTCCGGGCTTGAATCTTTGGCGGCGAAGGAATGGGCGTCAGTGACCGAGCTTCCCGCCCTGACCTGCGACACGCTCCTCACCGATCCGGAGCTCGAAGCAGCGTTCGGTACCCTTTTTCATTCAATTATCGAAGAGAAGCTGGGCGACGGTGCTGAAGCATTTCATATTCCGTCCGCGTTGCGGCTGCGTCTTGAGGAAAACGCGCTGCAGTCCGTCATTCAGACTGCAAGCGGTCTGGCAACGCAGTTTCTCACCTCTCCCGCGGGCCGGCTGCTTGGCGGTGCCGTCGATATCGAGACCGAAGTTCCGTTCCTGCTGCGATACGAATACGGCGGATCTGCGGCGTTTATCTCCGGGGTTGTCGATCTGCTTGTAGACCGCGGCGGGGAAACGGCGGTAATCGATTTCAAGACCGACAGGTATATACGCGAGGGAGAATACCATCTGCAGACTGCGATATACAGAGAGGCGGCGGCGCAACTGACGGGTAAGCCGGTCCGTTGTTTCTTGGTTTACGTCAGGAACAATACGACCGTGGAGATCCCCGGTGAGCCGCTGCCGGACCTGTTTGCCCTGTGCAATTCGGCTCCTTCTACCAGTGAATGAGATTGCCGCCGTAGGTAAGACCGCCGCCGAATCCGATTGTCAGGATCATGTCTCCCCGTTTCAGAAGCTGCTTCTTATTCATCTCATTGAGCGCGATTGGAATACTCGCGGCGGAAGTATTCGCAAACTCGTGCATGTTTGTGTAGAACTTCTCAAACGGCACTTTCATGCGCTTGGCCGCGGCTTTGATTATCCTGATATTCGCCTGATGGGGCACGATATAGGCGATATCATCTATGTGTTCCTTGTTGTCGGAAAGGAGTTTTTCCACGGTCTCACACAGCGCTTTTACTGCAAACTTGTAAACCTTCTGTCCGTCCATATAAACATAGGGATGGTCCACTTTTGCGTCATCCACAGGCGTTCTGTTGCCGGAACCGGTGAGCTTGAGATGTCCGGCGCCGGACCCTTCGCACCTGAGGATGCTGTGCCGGATGTTGCTCAGAGGCGAATCGGCGTTGTCCGTCAGCACCGCCGCCCCGGCGCCGTCGCCAAACAGCACGCAGGTATTTCTGTCCTTCCAATCGATAACGCGTGACAGCACTTCCGTGCCGATAACCAGCGCGTTTCGCGCCGAGCCCGACTCCATGAACGCCTTTGCAGTCTCAAGACAGTAGATAAACCCGGTGCAGGCGGCCAGGATATCCATCGCCGCGGCGTTTATCGCGCCAAGACGGTCCTGGACAAGCGCGGCGGTTGACGGCATCCCAAAATAGTCGGGGGTCATCGTGGCGACGAGAATGAGATCGAGTTCCTTGGGCGACATTCCTGCGGCATCGAGCGCCGACACCGATGCGTTATAGGCAAGATCCGACGCCGCCTCATTATCCGCGGCGATATGGCGATTATGAATTCCTGTGTGCGAATATATCCACTCGTCGGAGGTGTCCACCAGTTTTGCCAGATCGTCGTTGCTGACCTTGCGCGACGGTACGTACGCGCCTATCGATTTGATGTAAGCCTTGACTCGGCTGTTTTCCATTCCTTCTCCGTTATCCGGGTGGTTTGTATTCCGGCAATAGTATAGGTACCGTACAGCCAGGTCAAGGTAATGTAAAACTTGTGTAAAAACGTTCAGGAGGCGACAGGGAGTGCCCTCCGGGAAAAAGAAGCGAATTTTATGATGGCCGTAACCGTTAATAAAAGATAGGATAAGTTGCGGTCCGGCCGCTCAAACGGAGAACCTATGAACCTGATTGGCGTTATCAGCTCGGACGCCAACATCAACGAGTTAATCAAGAGAGAATTCGAGTCGAAATTTGCCCACCTTTATATGCTGAGATTTCCTCAAGAGAGCGAAATACTTGAATTCCTCAACTTCGATCTCCCGGAAATCATCATCATCAACTTTTCGGATTCACGAATAAATACCAGCGCCATCATCGAGCAGGTCCGAAACGATACCTGGCTGCACAATTTCGGCATTATCGGCCTTTTCAATCCTGAGCAGTACAGCGAAGAGGAGTTGCTCGACGAGCTGAAAAACGTGAACATCCTCGCTCTGTTGAATTTCCACCGCATCCGTTCTCATATCGCAAAAAGTGTGCAAATCATTGACGAGAACAGACAAATCATCTTCCAGAGCGAGCTTTCGAGCAGGCTGTTCGAACGAGCGTCGGGTTCCTTCGTCCTCGAAAACGATATTCTGGCATCTTCAATATACGCGAGCATTGCGGCCACCACACTCGCGCAGCGCGGTTTCATTAACGCGGAAACCAAGATGCACATACAGCTCTCCCTTGCAGAACTGCTCATCAACGCTATAGAACACGGCAACTGCGGGATCACCTATGAAGAAAAGTCGAAGTTTCTTGCAGAGGGTTTGAGCGTTGTCGATCTCGTTCAGGAGAAATGCAAGGATCCGGCTATCGCCGCGAAGAGAGTGGACTTCGAATACAATATCAGGCCGGAAGCCACGCGATTCATTATCCGTGATTCAGGCAAAGGGTTCAATGTCAAAGCGTTGAGCGATAAACTCCGGATTGAAGGAGAGATGTCGCTCCACGGCCGGGGGATACGCATGGCCGCCGCGCTCGCCTGCAAGTTATCGTATAACCGGATTGGAAACGAAGTATCCGTGACCTTTCCGCACGATAAGGTGGTCACGAGAGACACCCCCGCAGGATTTGCGGATCAAGAGGAAGTCGTAGTCAAAAAAGACGATATCATTTTTAGAGAAGGCGAAATGAGTAACTTTCTCTATTATATCTCAAGCGGCACCTACAGTGTATTTCACAAGTCACAACACATCGGGATGATCACCCCGGCGGACATCTTCATGGGCGAGATGTCGTTCCTTCTGAATAATACGAGAAGCGCCACCGTCCGGGCGGAGGGATCCGGCAGACTGATAAAATTATCGCGGAAGGCCTTTGTCTCCGTCATCAAAGAGTTCCCCCATTACGGGATTTTCCTGTCAAAGCTTCTTGCGAGAAAGCTCGTGAGGGCTAATGTGAGAAACGCAATTATCCAACAGCGCAGAAACCAGTAGCGAGTCGAATGTAGTGATCCGAATCGGGATGCGGATCACTACACAATGAGAACCGGGACGGCTGCCGGGGTGGCGCTACAGGCTGAAAGAAATCCGCGGCGCGACCGAAACCATGAACACCGCAGGGGGAGTATCATGTCCAGAATCTACGCTGTTGAGCGCCATTTTCACGTTCGTCGACAGTGAGAGCCATTTGAAGATATTCACGTTTGTTCCGAGGTGGAACACCGGAACAAAGAACAGGGTGCTCGTCGCCGCTCCGGCATACAGCTCGACAACGCGGTTTATCCTGTAATTGACGGCAGCTCCCAGGTGAACGATCGGGCCCGATCCACCCGTGAATAACAGGACACCGCCTATAATCATCGCCGAAACGGGGCTGTCGTCGGTGAACATGTCGACGATATCAAACCTGGCGTCAACGCCGACAAGGGCTATACCGTAATGACCGGCAAGACCGAACTCGACCCAGTCTGTCGGTGCGTAGCTGATGTATTCGAACATGACGTCCGGGAGAACCACGCTACCTTCACCCAGGACCGCCTCCGTCCCCGCCGAGATGGACAGTTCGTCTTCCTGTATGTCCGACAGCAGATGGGTTTCGCTGATAGTCGGAAGGATCAGGCAGGAAGCCGCTGAAAACGAGAAAACGGCCGCGAGAACAACTGTCAATGGTTTCAACACTTTCATACAAGAAAGTGTAGGTAATTACGCGGATTTTTGCAAAAGATAGTGATCCGATTTCTGTTGAAACGTTGATTTCTGCATATTTATGCAAGTGTGTACTTCGGCAGGTA
>JAFGHN010000236.1 GCA_016930115.1 Spirochaetales bacterium
ATCACGCAAACTACAAACTCAAGATCCAGAAGGACGGGACGACATACGGCGTGATCCTGGTCGACCCGGGACACCCTGATGCATCGAAGGTGTTAATAAGTACGAGCTCAGGGGTAAAAGCGCTGAAAAAACTGGATGAAACGCCGCCGACACTCACAACGGTCACCATTACTTCATCGAATGCCAACACCTCAATTGCGACGGCAGGCGACACCGTTACTATCAGTTTCACGTCGAGCGAAACGTTGCTTGTAGTACCCACGGTAACAATCGACGGTAATGCCGCCGGCAATGTTGTGAATACCGGTGGCAACAATTACGCCGCAACCAGAATAATGCAGAGCGGCGATACCGCGGGACAAATCGCATTTTCAATTAGCAACATCATCGATAACGCCGGAAACGCCGGGTCGACGGTAATCGCGATCACTGTGGGCGCCAACGTGACCTTTGTGCTGCCGACCTATACGGTCTCTTACAACGGCAATGGCGCGTCAGGCGGAAGTGTGCCGGTGGACGGGAACGCTTACGTCCAGGGAACGACTGTAACCGTGTTGGGATCGGGGTCTCTTGTTAATGCCGGTTACAACCTTGCCGGGTGGAACACCCAGGCAAACGGCCTCGGTACAAGCTACGCGATCGGCGCTACGTTTACCATGGGCGCATCCGATAGGACCTTGTACGCCATCTGGATCCCGAACTACCTCACGTACAGCAGCTCGGGGACGACTATCACGCTTACCGGGTACACCGCCGCGCAGAGCGGTTCCTTCGTCATTCCCGCGGGAGTGACGAACCTTGGTCCCAATGCGTTTAAGAGCTGGGACGGTATGACGAGTGTCACGATTCCCGTGAGTGTAAAATATATAAGTTATATAGCATTTCAGTTATGCGGCGGTCTTACGAGTATCAACATCCCTTCCAGCGTCACATACCTCGGCGCTGAGGCGTTTTGGGGTTGTTACGGCCTGACGAACATCACGGTGGACGGTGCCAACCCGAATTATAAATCGATTTCTGGAGTGGTGTTCAGCAAGGATGAAACCCTGATACACACGGTTCCTCCCGGAAAAACCGGAAATTATACGATTCCTTCGACCGTGACCACCATAGGCAGAAATGCATTTCAGCACTGCAAATTGCTTACCGGTGTGACTATCCCGAACAGCGTAACCACCATCGATTGGCACGCGTTCCGGTATTGTTCCGGCTTGACTAGTGTCAGCATTCCGGCAAGCGTTTCGTCGATTGAGGAAGGCGCCTTCCTCAACTGCAGCAGCCTTACCGCGATCAACGTTGACGGCGCCAACCCGTATTACAAGTCCATCTCAGGCATCATGTTCAGCAAGGACGGAACCGTGCTGGTCGAAGCGCCTGAAGCTCTAACAGGCAGTTACAATGTACCCGCGGGGGTAACCACAATTTTCTACAGCGCGTTGATGTACAGCAATTTTACGAGCATCACCCTGCCGGCCGGTGTCGTGGATATCCAACCCTACGCTTTCGCTTTTGCTGACATTTCCACTTTCACTATGCCGACGAGCGTTACCACCATCGGCACATATGCTCTTGAGGGCATCAATGATCTTACAAGCATAACGATCCCCGCGAATGTTACCAGTATGGGAAGGCTGGTTTTCGCCGGCTGCTCGAACCTGAGCAGCGTCACTGTTCTTGCAACCACTCCTCCGGTAGCTACCGGAATGGGCTCGTATACCTGGGGCGCCTTCGATTACTGCGCCTCGACTTTGCAGATCCACGTGCCGGCTGGAACCGTCGCCGCATATCAGGCCGCGCCGGGGTGGAGCGAATACGCGGGTATTATCGTCTATCCGTAATAGATGGATACGCCCAATCACTGGGTCGACAACAGATAGGTAAACTCGGCCGCTTTTTCCGGGTTGATCTCCTCGATTTTCTCATACACCGATCTGGCGGAGTCATAATCTTCGAGCTCGTAGTGAGATCTTGCGACGGCTACCAGGACTTTCGTGTTATCCGGAAATTCCCGGAGCGCGCCGTTGTAGTAGTCAAGCGCCTTCTCGTACTCCTCTCTCAGAAAATAGATGTTTCCGAGGTTGAAACGGGAAGCGGCAAAACCCCTGCCGGCGGCTTTTTCAAATTCTGCTTGTGCTCTGTTGTACAAACCCGTTCGGGCATAGAGTACACCAAGTTTGTTTATCATCTGCGGATCGTTACCACTTTCGCGTATCATATCCTGTAGCTCTTTGACCTTTCCGCTTATCTCTCTTTCAACGAACTTGAGAAGATCCGCGGTAAAAGTCTGAATGACTTTCTCATTGTCCAGATTTTCGATTCGCGCATTCGGATCGGTCATTCCTACCGGCGGGTAGGTTCCCCAGGCTTCGTGTACCGGATAGAAAACAGCCGTGCCGGCTCCTTCGTTTTCTTTCCATTGTTTTATGCCTGTCTGCCAGGCCTTCAGGAAGCCGTCCTTCACCATGGTGATTTCGACCGGCACCCAGGCTTCAGTATCCGTAAAAATCAGATCATCCGGCCGTAAGAACTCCGCCTTCGCCTGCGCCGGAGACATGCCGATGCTGAAGGCCATATAGATATGCCCGGGGATAGTAATAAAGGCCGTTTCAATCCCGATTGATTCGAGCAACGCCGCGTAGAGAATCGACAGATCATCGCAATCACCGGCTTTATACGACATTGTTTGAATCGGAAACTGAAGATAATCCAACGAGAGCTCGTCCTGCGAGAGAGCAGCATAGGCAGAGGTTGGATCTATAACGTAGTCTATGCCGTACTGCTTGAGAGACTCGAACAGTCCCATGGCCTCTCGAAACTTGTTGTTCACCGCGGTACTCCCGATATCGCGGATATCTCCCGTGATGTTCTTGGAGAACCGCAGTATCTCGGGATCCTTCGCAGTGACAAACGATGCGGCTTTTCGGTCATCGTCCCAGGTCATCGCGTTGCGATGATACATCTGAATGGTTTCACTCGTATCTCCGGTAATAACGGTGTCCAGAAAATTGTATTCGACGAGAATCTCCGAATTTACTTTTGTTCCCTCTGTAATTTCCAAGATACTGTTCTTAAAAAGAGCAAAGAGAGGTATCTCTATCTCCTCATTCTTCTTCATCTCGCCTCTCGTGCCGCAGAGTTTCGGTTTATCCATATACTGCTGTACGAAAAAGCTCACTCTTACATCTTTCACCGGCCCGTTTTCCGTATTCTTGATAACGACGCTTCCAAGCGGATTGTCATCGTAGTATTGATAGAACACCGGAAATACCGGATCGAGCTTTATATCGTTAACATCCATTTTGGATTGCAGCTGTCCCGCCCCAAGGTTGAGCGATACGCCGAGAAAAACACCGACACCGTTATAAAACGGGCGGGCGTGAGTGTATGATCCTCCGATTCCAAGGCTGAACACCGGGCTGAGTGCGTAGAGCACTCTGCCCTCTCCTCCGAAAAACGGGCTGCCCGCCACCTTCCCTTGGTAGATTGCCAGCGAATATCCGCCGGTGCCCGAGAACTTCAATTCTACTTTTGAAAAGGGAGAGAACTTGACCCCCGCACCGGCGCCAATGGTGGCAAGGGAAAACGTCGTCTGCGCCAGGGTCGATATCATGCTGTAGCCCAAAAGCCCTTTTGCAAAAAGGAACGTGGCAAAGGGCATGGTGTATTCGCCTGCCAAGGTCGCGGAGCCGCCATACGAGAAGATCACCGTTCCGTCGGTGTTTTTCGGGCCGAGCGGAAGTTCTGCTCCCGGTGTAAGCGCCAGTGAGAATGGATTCCTGCTTTGCGCATTGACGCCTGCGCTGACAATGAACATGACGAGAAGAACCGATAGCATTCTCTTTTTCACCTGAACATCTCCCTTCTTAATGCCCTCAGTGAATACCGATCAGCTTTCACCCGGCATCAGTCCTGTCGGTCATTTTCATCATAATCTATGCTTTCCGGCGGTGTCTATCCTTGGTCGTGGGTTTCGCATGCGGCGGTTTGGCTTGGGCTTTTGAGCAGACAGGCGCCGACCGGACTTCGCTGCGCGAAGCCCGGCTTGCAATTATGGCGTAGCTCTGTAGGCAGACAGGCGCCGACCGGATTCGAACCGGTGCATAAAGGTTTTGCAGACCTCTCCCTTACCTCTTGGGTACGGCGCCATTAGAAACGAAACGAATATAACAGAATAGCCTGCAATTGTCTACTTGGAGAAGCGCTGGAGCTGCCCATTGAAATCACCCGCGTCGCGGATTAGGATATAAATGAGTGAATCTTCTTTAGAACGGCGCTCTGTCCGGTGTGTTGGAGGGCTGTATGAAGAGAAAAAAAAGAATCGTTACGGTCTTTGTCCTTTCCGTATCTCTTTTCAGGATTTGTGCCGATGGTATGATACTCCGCCCGGTTATTTCTGAGACAGAAACGCAAGAAGTAATAGCTTTCACAGAAAAGGAAACCCGCCAACGGGCATTTATGTACCACGATCCGGTGGGTGAAATCGAAAGACTGGTAATCGAAGTAAGTACAGGTATGTTCTCAGGCCCTTTCGCCTGGTTCCTACCG
>JAFGHN010000237.1 GCA_016930115.1 Spirochaetales bacterium
CAGACTACCCAATTGATAAGCCGCCGGATCCGCGAAATCGGTGTTTACTCCGAGGTGGTGCCGGGCGATATCAACGTTGCCGGTGGACTGCCGGCGGATGTGAAAGGGGTTATTCTCTCCGGCTCGCCTTGGGGCGTGTACGAGACAGGCGCCCCGGCAGTTGATCCGGCGTTGCTTGATCTGGGGTTGCCGCTGCTGGGCATCTGCTACGGTTTTCACCAACTCGTCAGTATCTACGGCGGGGAGGTGCTTCCGCAGAAGAAAAAGGAGTTTGGAAGGGCACCGGTACACTTCAAAGCCGATAGGCTGCTTTTCGAAGGGGTGCCGGGAGGATTCACCTCCTGGATGAGCCATGGGGACAGCGTCGGCAGGCTTCCGGGTGATTTTGAGCTCATCGCGACATCGGAAAGCCACGTGGCGGCGGCAAAGCACAGAGAGCGGGAAATTTACGGTATCCAGTTTCATCCTGAAGTGACCCACTGCGAGTACGGGAATGAAATTCTCAAGAACTTTGCCATTGGTGTTTGCGGCGCCCGGGCCGAGTGGTCAATTGCCGGATTCATCGAGCAAGAGTCCGCAGCTTTGAGACAACGGACCAGTGGCCGTAAAGTGCTTACACTTGTTTCAGGCGGTGTTGATTCAACGGTAGTGGCGGCGCTTCTTCTGAAGGCCCTCGATCCTGCTGATGTCCACCTTATGTATATAGACACCGGATTCATGAGGAAGAACGAAACCGGTGAGGTTGAGCGAGATCTGCGCGCCTTGGGCGCGGAGAATTTGTACGTTATCGACGCCAGGTCTGAGTTTTATTCGGCGCTTTCCGGAATCTTCGACCCGGAGGAAAAACGCAGAAGAATCGGCGATCTCTTCATTTCCGTCCAGGAGCGGGAAATAGCCGCACGGAGAGTAAACGACGCTTTCCTCGCGCAGGGTACGCTCTACACCGATATGATCGAGTCCGGAAAAGGAATCGGGGAAAAAGCCCACGTTATCAAGTCGCACCACAACGTAAGATCTCCGCTGGTTGAAGAAAAGCGAGGGCGCGGCGAAATATTGGAGCCGCTGGCACGGCTGTACAAAGACGAGGTTCGCGAACTGGGAACTCTGCTCGGTTTGGCGCAGAGCACCGTGGAAAGGCACCCTTTCCCGGGACCGGGGCTTGCGGTCAGGATTCTTGGAGAAGTCACATCGGAGAAATGTGATATTCTCCGCGAAGCAGACTCCATTTTTATAGAGGAATTGAAACGAAGAAATCTCTATGACGAGATTTGGCAGGCGTTTTGCGTACTGCTTCCCGTCAGGTCGGTTGGGGTGACCGGTGATTCGCGCAACTATGGCTATGTGGTGTCTCTACGCGCGATCGTTTCGCGTGATGGAATGACCGCGGATGTGTACCCCTTTGAGATGAAGGACCTGTTGGAGATATCTTCACGAATCACAAATAACGTTCCGTCAATCGGACGCGTTGTCTACGACGTTTCTTCAAAACCGCCGGCGACGATAGAGTGGGAGTAGGGCAAGAAGACTCCGTCTACGGCCGTCAGGGCACGGGTCCTGCAGCCGGCCGTCCGGAAGGTTGTTATGCGGTTTTTTCGGCCAGATCGATGCCCAGCTGCAATGCTTGTCTGTTTATTTCAAGAAGCTCCGGCCGGAAACGGCCTTCCAGAACACGGAGAATCGATTCGGGCTTGAGGAGCTCCGCGAGGCGATTGACCGCGCCGAGCATGCAGATATTGAAAACGATCGGCTTGCCGATCTTCTCGATCACCGCTTCATACATCGGAAGCTCTTTCTGCCTCGCATCGACTTTGCGCTCGGTCTTCACGAATCTGCTGTCCGTAAGCAGAAGGCCTCCGGGGCGGATGATGGATGAGAACTTGTTATAGGCCTCCTGGGTCAGACAGATGAGAACGTTGGGCTGGATGACTTTGGGGAACATGATTTCCGAGCCGGATATGATGACATCGCTTCGCGTTGCGCCCCCCCGTGCTTCAGGGCCGTAGGATTGCGACTGCACCGCAATAAGATCCTCGTGGAGCACCGCCGCTTCTGCGAGAATGATCGCAGCAGTGATAACCCCCTGACCGCCCGAGCCTGAAAAAACCATACGGACCCTTTCCATTTATCCCTTCCTCGCCCGCTCTATGATCCTGTCATACTCTGCACGGTACTCCGGCAGTTCCTTTTCGACAAAGACGCCTCGCTCGATCAGCTCGGGATGTTCCTGTTTCTCTTTTGATCCCAGGGGCACGGTGTTCTCTTTGTAGGACCTCATCATATCGACAGCGCTGCCCATCTGGTTTTTGCGGCCGAAGTAGGTGGGGCACTGGCTCATCACTTCCACAACGGAAAATCCCTTGTGGGTGATTGCCCGTTTTACGATGTTTCTCAGTTCCATGACATGATAGGTTGTCGTCCGCGCGACGAAAGAAGCGCCCGCGGCGGCGGCAAGCGCGACGATGTCAAAGCCGTGGTCGATATTCGTGTAGGGTGCCGTCGTGGCGCTGGTACCGTACCCTGAGAGTGGGGAGTACTGTCCGCCGGTCATGCCGTAAACCCGGTTGTTCATCACGATTGCCGTGAGATCGATATTCCGGCGGGCGGCGTGGATAAAGTGATTCCCGCCGATCGCCAGGGCATCGCCGTCTCCCATCGGGACGATAACGTTCAACTCCGGCCGGCTCATCTTGACCCCGGTGGCGAAGGCAAGAGCGCGGCCGTGGAGCGTGTGAAGCGAGTGAAAATCGACGTAACCGGAGATTCTCGAAGAGCAGCCGATACCGGAAACCATGACGATGCCGGTCTTGTTGAGTCCGAGATCCTCGATTGCCCTGAGCAGATTATTCAACACGATGCCGTGGCCGCAGCCCGGACACCACATGTGCGGGAAAAACCGTTCCCTGATGTAATCTTTGACGGACACCGGTCAGACTCCTTTTCCCCAGATCAGCCGGAGGATATTACGGATATCCGTGGGGGTGATGAGGTCTCCGTCGACACGGTTTGCCAGGAATACTTTTGAAGGATCCGGGACGGCGGCCTTCACTGCCTGGAGAATCTGCCCCATGTTCATCTCCACGACGACGATGTACTTTGCCCCGGCGCATTTTTCGCGCACTATCTGATCGGGGAAAGGCCAGAGGGTTTGCAGCTCCAACAGGCCGAGACGCTCCCCCCGGGGCCGCCGGGAGTTTACCAGGTGCCGGGCTGAACGGGCTGCCGAACCGTAGGATATAAGGACACACTCCGCGTCCTCGAGATAATACTCTTTGTATCGTGCAATCTCGTTTGCATGATTTTCGATTTTGTCGACAAGATGCCTGAGCAAACCGTGGACCACCTGGGGATTGTTCGAAGGAAATCCCCACATGTCGTGAAACAGGCCGGTCACGTTGTAGCGGTGCACTCCGCCGAAATCGGACATTGGCAACCGGCCGTCTTCCCTGGGCAAATAGGGATGGTAGTCGACCCCGCCCCTGACGGACGTATGCAATCTGCCGACCAGCGGTATCTCCCCGGGTTCCGGCGCCAGCACCCGCTCGCGCGTATGGCCGACAACCTCATCAAACAGGAGTACCACCGGCGTTCTGTAGGTTTCGGAAATATTGAAAGCGTCGACAGTGATTGAAAAGACATCCTGGTTGCTGGACGCGGTCAACGCGACGATTGCATGGTCTCCATGGGTGCCCCACCGTGCCTGGTTGACATCACCCTGGCTGACATGGGTCGGGTTACCCGTGGAAGGGCCGCCACGCTGGACATTGACGATAACGCAGGGAATTTCCGTCATCACCGCGTATCCCAGAGCTTCCTGCATGAGGGAAAAGCCGGGGCCGCTTGTGGCGGTCATGACCTTGCTCCCGGTGAGCGACGCGCCGATGATGGCGCACATCGAGGCAAGCTCATCTTCCATCTGGAGGAACTTTCCTCCGTTCTGCGGCAGACGGATTGAAAGCATCTCCGCCATTTCCGTAGAAGGAGTGATGGGGTAGCCTGCAAAAAAATCAAGCCCGGCGTACAACGCCGCTTCCACACAGACTTCGTTTCCCTGGAGGAACATCATATGCTGGCTCATAGTTACAGCCTGCCTATTCCGTTTCAATCTCGATGGCCAAATCAGGACACCTGTATTCGCACAGCCGGCAGCAGACGCAATCCTTAGGGCGGGCCGCGATGACTTTTATTTCGGCGTCGAGCTCGAGCACCTGCTTCGGGCAGAACGCCACGCAGATGCCGCACCCCTTGCACCACTCTCTGTTGATAATATGCGATTTTAGTACAAGCTTTGCCATTCCTGGATGAAAGTAGCAGAAAAGTCCGGAAGCAACAACAGGGACGAATTGCCCTCCGCGCCGCATCTGGAATTGCTGCCATGACAACATCCATATTGACCTGCCCAAAGCACCAATCTACAATGGTCCGAAGATTCCAAATGGAGGAGATAAATCGATGAAAAAACTGATATTCTTTTTGTTCATTCTGAGCATTGCGGCGTTCGCGTTCGCCGGAGGCGGCAAAGAAGAGGCGGCGGGGGTGGTGAAAGTCGGGCTTGTTACCGATGTCGGGAAGGTCGACGACAAGACGTTCAACCAGTTCGCCTACGAAGGTATGATGCGAGCGGCCAAAGACTTTGGCTTTGAGGCCAACTTCATAGAGACACAGCAGCCGACGGATTATGAGAAGAACATCCAAACCTTCGCCGAAGAAGGATACAACGTTATCGTAACTGTCGGATTTCTGATCACCGATGCCACCTATAAGATGGCCGAACAGTACCCTGACATAAAGTTTGTTGGAGTGGACCAGTTCTTTGAGAACGCCCGGGAAAACACCCTGGGGCTTGGTTTTGCTGAAGACCAATCGGGTTTTATCGCCGGCGCCCTCGCCGCCATGATGAGCAAAAGCGGCGTGATCGGCTTTGTAGGTGGTATAGAGATACCGCCGGTTATCAAGTTCAGGAAAGGCTATGAAAACGGGGCGAAATACATCAACCGGAATATCAAAATTCTCGGCGTGTATATCGATTCCTTTACCGCTCCCGACCGGGGCAAGGCCGCGGCGGAAGCGCAGATAGCCGACGGCGCCGACGTCATTTTTGGCGCGGGCGGCCCGACCGGCAGCGGCGGTATCGTCGCTGCGATGGAGAAGCGTGTGTACGGCATCGGTGTTGACCAGGATGAGTACTTCACCACCATGGGCGGAGGCCCCGCTCCCTATCTTCTTACCAGCGCGATGAAGCGGGTCGATAACGCGGTGTACAACGCACTTGAATCGTACCATAAGGATACCTATGAGGGAGGGTACTACGTCGGGACCGCTGCAAACGGCGGCGTCGGGTATGCGCCTTTCCACGATGCGGCGAGTAAGGTGCCGCAGGACGTAAAAAACAGACTTGATGAGATCCTGAAAAAATTGAGCGACGGATCTCTTACAACCGGCGTTACGCTTTAGCGTGAAAATCTCACCGGCAGACAAATGACAACGGAGCAGGAGTGGTTTTGGCAATCACTCCTGCCTTTTTTTTGAGAATGGAACGATAAGCGAGGAGGCGGAGTCTTGCCTGCGGTTGGCGTCGATACAAACGATGAGTTACTCTCTCTCAGGGGAATCGTAAAGGCCTTTCCTGGTGTTCTTGCGAACGATCATATCGATTTCGCGTTGAGGAAAGGTCAGATACACACCCTGCTCGGAGAAAACGGCGCCGGAAAAACCACGCTGGTAAACATTCTGTACGGTCTCTACACTCCTGATGAAGGAGAAATCCGGATAAACGGCAGGACGGCGCACATCAAGCAACCGTCGGACGCCCTTTCCTTTGGTATCGGCATGGTGCACCAACACTTCATGCTCATCCCGATTATGAGCGTTACCGAAAACATCATCCTGGGCAACGAAACGACAAAATACGGTTTCATAAACAGACAAAAAGCGAAAGACAAAATACGTTCACTGGCACAGCAGTATCACTTTGACCTTGACCCTGACGCGCTTGTACGGGATCTGCCGATAGGAAGCCAGCAGCGCGTGGAAATCATAAAAGCGCTCTACCGTGAAGCCGAGATCCTGATTCTCGACGAGCCCACCGCCGTTCTGACCACACAGGAAACCGGTGAATTGTTTTCCATCCTGCGGTCTATGAAAGATGAAGGCAAATCGATTATTTTCATTAGCCACAAGCTGAAGGAAGTCCTCGAGATATCTGACGTCATAACGGTCTTGAGAAACGGGAAGGTTGTGGGCAGCGTCAAACCGGATGATACCGATGAACAGCAGCTTGCGAGTATGATGGTCGGGAGAGAGGTCATCCTCCAGGTGGAAAAGCAGAAGATGATCAGAGGGGCCGCGGTTCTCAAGGTGGGCAATCTGAGAGTGAACGATCAGCGAGGGCTGTGCGCGGTGAACGGCGTGAGTTTCGAGGTTCACGAGGGTGAAATCTTTGGAATTGCGGGCGTCCAGGGGAACGGCCAGACCGAGTTGATCCAGGCCCTGACGGGTCTCACACCGTTCCAGACCGGTAAGATTTCTATCAATAACAACGGCGTGTCCGGGATGAATCCGAGGGAGGTGACCGTACTGGGGACGGCGCATATCCCGGAAGACCGGCAGCAGTACGGGCTTGTGCTTCCGTACCCCGTCCGGGACAACCTGATTCTCTGCTCCTATTACGCAGCACCGTTTTCACGCCACCATGTATTTGATTTTCCGTCGATCACCTCGGAGGCGACGCGCCTGCTCGAGGAATATGACATAAAGGCGCCGGGTATTCACACAATCACCGACACGCTTTCCGGAGGAAATCAGCAAAAAACCGTTGTAGCGCGGGAGCTCGCACGGGAAATCAAATTGCTCATCGCCTCACAGCCGACCAGGGGGCTCGACGTGGGCTCGATTGAATACATACATAAGAAAATAGTGGAGGCGCGGGACAACCGGTGCGCCGTGCTGCTTGTATCAACCGAGCTCGATGAAATCATGAGCCTCGCAGACACTGTGGCAGTGATGTACAAGGGAGAAATCGTAAAGACAATTCCCGTTGAGGAAGCGACGAAAGAGAAGCTGGGGCTTCTGATGGCGGGCATAGATGCGTAGGTGTAATCGAGAATGAACTTGCTGAAGAAACTCGACAAGGAATGGTACCGGAAACTCCTGCTTCCGCTCCTTGCCATTATCACCGCACTCGCCATCGGGGCGGTCATCATCGCCGCCTCCGGAGCAAGCGTGATAGACGCGTACCAGGGGCTCATCGAAGGGGCTTTCGGTAAGCCAAGGGCAATTGCCGAGACGCTCGTCGTGACCACTCCGTATATCTTGACCGGCCTTGCCGTCGCCTTTGGATTCAAATGCGGGCTGTTCAACATAGGGGTGGAAGGACAGCTCTATGCCGGAGCGGTATCCGCCGCCTTCGTCGGTTACGCGGTGAAAGGACTTCCTGTGTTTATCCATCTGCCCCTTGCCATGCTTGTCGGCGTGCTCGGCGGGGCGGTGTGGGGAGCGATTCCCGGCTACCTCAAGGCAAAAACCGGCGGTCACGAGGTGATCAACACCATCATGATGAACCACATCATGCTCAGGCTGACCGATTATCTGGTGAAGAACCCGATGCTCGATCCAACGGCAAGCATACCAAGAACAGCCTACATCGAGAAAACAGCGTACTTACCAAAGATAATTCCCGCCTTCAGGCTTCATTGGGGGTTTTTCATCGCGCTCGCGGCGGTGTTCGCCGTCTACTTCATCCTGTATAAGACTACCGTCGGCTTCGAGATACGCACCGTGGGGCATAATCAGAGCGCGGCGAGATACGCAGGGATGAATGTCACAAAGAACTTCATCCTCGCCATGGCGGTGTCCGGCGGGTTGGCGGGTCTTGCCGGCGCAAACGAGGTTCTCGGGCTCAATTACTATCTTCCCGCCTCGTTTATCTCGGGGTACGGTTTTGACGCGATCGCCATCGCTCTGCTGGCAAAAAGCAATCCTTTCGCGATAATTCCCTCCGCGCTTCTGTGGGCTTCCTTGAGAAACGGCGCGGGGCTCATGCAGATTCGCGCAGGCATCTCCATCGATCTTGTCAATATCATCCAGGCCTGCGTGATCATGTTTATCGCTGCGCCGGCGATCATACGCTGGATATACAGGATCAAGGCGGTCAAAGCGGAAGGCGGGATGATTCTGACAAAGGGCTGGGGCAAAGCATGAGGGCCGCAACCGGGAACGTGCAAAAAGAATACCTGCTGCGGACGCTCAGTTTTTGCGTTCTGACGTTGGTGGTGAATATTCTCCTTATCCTGTTTTCCTTTCGGTTCAGGAGCGACCACTCGGTCTCCTTGCTCGGATTCGGAAAGCTCGGAAGTATCCCGATCAGAACGGCAACCGCCATCCTTATACTCGGTTGCATAGGTCTGGCGGGGTCGATTGCACCGCTTGTAAAAAGACTCAAGGTGGAGGTGAACGTCACTTTCTACATTACGGCTACCGGCGTTGTCTCCGCGTTGATACTCTGGGCTGCCGTAGGATCGATTTTTGATATGGTCGGGCTTGTGGCTTTGAGCCTGCGGCTCTCGACGCCCATCGTCCTTGGGGCGATGGCGGGAATGCTTTGCGAGAGGACGGGTGTCGTAAACATTGCCATAGAAGGCATGATGCTCACCGCCGCTTGCGTGGGGTTCGCCGCCACGGTGTATCTCAACAGTCTCTGGCTCGGTCTGTTGTGCGCCATACTTGCCGGCAGCGTTATGGCGGCGCTGCATGCGTTTCTGTCGGTTTCCATGATTACCGACCAGATCGTCAGCGGTACGGTAATCAACATTCTTGCGGTAGGGCTGACCGGCTTCATCCGGAGAAGTTTTCTCGTCAAGGCCAAGCTTTCCAGGACTGCAATCCTGCCGATCATTTCAATACCGCTGCTGTCCAAAATCCCGATCCTTGGCACGATTTTCTTCACAAACCAACCGATTGTTTTCTTTATGATGATTCTGGTCGTGCTGCTGACCATCGCTTTCTTCAAAACCCGGTGGGGACTCAGGACCCGGGCAATAGGGGAGCATCCTGAAGCGGCGGATACCGTGGGCATCAACGTTTTCAGAATGAAATACTTAAACGTCATGCTGGGCGGCGCTGTCGCGGGGCTCGCGGGAGCATGGTTCTCTCTGGAAACCACCGGAAGCTTTGACGATATGATGACAAACGGCAAAGGCTTCATCGCCCTTGCTGCCATGATCTTCGGCAAATGGCACCCGGTGGGGGCCTTTATCGGAGGCCTGATCTTTGGTTTTTCGGACGCTTTGCAGATCATCTTTCAGATAAAGAATATTCCGATTCCTTTTCAATTTCTCTGGATGATGCCTTATCTTATCACCATGATCGTTTTGGCGGGTGTCATCGGGAAGTCGACACCCCCTGCGGCGGATGGAGAGCCTTACATAAAGCGGTAATCGTGGTAACAGATGGTGAGGCCGTTTGTGTTAGAAGAAGGAAGGTTTGAGAGGAATATACAATGAAGGCAAAAAAACCGATTTTACGTTTTGTCGCTCTTGCAATCTGCACCTCGGCGGTGTTGTTTGTCTCGTGCGCAACGGTGAATCATCTCGGCGAGTACAGATTCGGAGGGACTCGCCTTGCCGGCACGATGCGAACGCCGCCGGAACCCGAAATTGACGGCGACTACAACGTCACTGTTGATATGAAGAATCCGGTGCTCACCTTTGCGAGCGTGGCAACCAACCTGGCCAAGGCAAACCAGCTTGAAAAAGCCGAAGTCAAGATGTATGCGGCATTACAGCAAGTTGATGTTCCAAGGGTAATATTTCAGGAGACCTACGACAGGTGCGCAGTTTCTCTTGCCTCGGAAAAGGTGGCGTCGGTCAGCGACTCGGACTATATTTTCGATCTGGAAATCAGGAGTTACGGCCTGGAAGCGAGTTCTTACAGCACCGCCGTGCGGATTAAGATCGAAACGACGGCGCGGGTCTACGCTACGGCGGGCAGAAGACTGATCTGGGAACGGCGCGCGGACATAAGCGACCCCCTGAGCCCCGAAGTGTTCGGCCTCCACGACGTCATCGATACGGTCATAACGACCGCGGCTATCGCCAA